>VFHF01000199.1 GCA_009392095.1 SAR202 cluster bacterium | reverse complement strand
AGAGTCGGAAATCTTCCCGTCTGAACGACGGTCATCTGGTCTCACTGCGCCGTTAGCAAGCCTGAAGCGATGCTTGGCTTTAAAGCGTCAATTCGAATACTATCCCGAACCTGCCGCCAAAGTCATCCCGGCGCGGATTTTGATCGGTTGCTAGGTCGGAATAGGTGAGGCTCAGATTTTCCTGGTAGTCCACGACCTGGGAGGGATTCGGGTCTGAGTTGATCACAGCCAGCGTCGCACCCGGAGGGGCAAGAACGAACCGTTTCACTGAGTGCCACGTTCCAACCTTGAACGAATAACCTTTACTGGGATCAATCAGGAACGCCCTGATCTGATCGGGTTCCGGGATCGCCATGGGGTCTGGGTCAGTTGGTACAGCGGCGGCCACAACCGTAGGTGCGCCACTGAGTTGGAAGAAAGTCTGAGTTACCCCAAAGTGCCGCTCCATCTCCGAGAATGTAAGACCCTCGCATGGCTGCCATATGGAACTTAGGGTCGTTCTGCCTTCGGCATAAAACCCAAGAGGCAAGATCATGCGCCGGTCTGCCGGCCGCTCCTGGGGATCAATCAACTCTCCGAACGGCTCAAACGATTCTTCGGTCATTGGCTCAACTTTGAGGCTGTATGCCTTCCCCATTTGGGGCTCCTTGCTCTTTAGGGTTCGAGACTAGCTTTTGATAGGTTGATATTAGGAGCACTAGTATAAGCCCAACAAGAACTATGCCACCTGCGAGATTAGCGATTCCGATAGGCCGGATTAAGAGAAAATCCGTGGCTTGGCCGAACAACGCAATCTCCCCTTCATTACTTATCGCCGTGGCCCATATCATGCCCAGCCCAACGTGTGTCGGAACCATCCCTGAGCGGGATTTGCCGAACGTCGAAATAGAAACATATCCAACGATAAGAATCGCCAAGCCGAAGAACACGATGATTTCTACGCTGTCGAACGCTGCGAATCGTTCGATGAAACCGCCTGGATGAGAGGAAATCTCGCCGTAGACTCCATCCGGATAATCCGGCCACCCATCGTGCCAAGCCTCATAGTGAGTTATCGCGAATCTGACCGGCGAATAGGGATAAAACTGACCTCAGAGGGCGGATAACGACGTGCCAGGGACGACCGGTTCAATGACAAGGTTGATCAGCGATTTGGCGGCCACCGACACGGCCAGAGAACCAATCAGCACCTTGTAGAAAAGCCCATTAAAAACACGAAAGAGCGCGTGTGACTCTCTTCAGTGGAGCGATAAAATGCACCGCAAAGATTCTGGCACAACTAGGCTGAAGTTAGATCTGGGTTTGGTTGTTACCGTCGCCATTTTCTGAGATAGAATCCGACCCGGACAGCGGCACCAGCAGCAAAACCACCGTGGCCAGAAGGTAAATACCAGCCACAAAGAAAAACGTTGATTCAATCCCAACTTCATCGAACAATTCCCCGGCGATAAGCGGGGATCCGGCGGCGAGCACAAATCGGGAAAAAGAGAACACTCCAAGAGTGCTAGCGGCGACTTTATCGCCGACAATGTCCAGTGCGGCGGCAGTCAAAATGGGCTGGTCGCTGAAAAAGAAGACGCCTAGCAGAGCCAGGATAATGATCAAACCGGCCCCTTCGCCGAATGGCACTAGGAGCGCGGTCAGAGCGGACAGCGCCAACATCTCAGGAATCAACACCAATTTCCTACCAACGCGGTCAGAGATGTAACCCACGACCGGCGCTGCCACGACTCCCACGCCAACAAGCAACGCTATGTGTAGACCGAGAGCCGCGTTGCCCAGCCCCAACTCGTCGTCAAGCCCCAGATACAAAGCCAGAAAAGGAAGAAACGCCACACTGGCCATGCCGCGAAGGCCTGCTACGGCCATAATTCCCCATAACCGCGGGTGATCTTTGAAAGATTCACGGGTGTCGGCCATCTGTTCTCGGAATCCGGGCCGCACCGTGTCCAGAAATCCGGTGCGCCCAATGTCCCTAAAAGCCCAAAAAACTATGAAGATCAATAGCAGAGGGACCACCGCGTAGATGCTAAGAACACCTCGCCAACTGAGGGTTAGAAGAAGTACCCCAGTCAACGCCGGGCCGAGGACGTCTCCGATGTTGCCGCCAACGCCATGGATCGAAAGAGCGGAGCCGCGCCGGTCGGCGAACCGCTGTGACAGGGCTGCGGCTGCGGGCAGGTGCCAGATAGCGGCCGCAGCCGCGACGGCAGCCATTCCTAGCAACAAAACCGGGTAGATTGGGGAAATGCTCATGATCAGCCAGCCCACGCCAAACAACCCCATACATCCGGCCAGAACCATGCCCCAATGTCTCCGGACCATATCAGTCACCACTCCGCCTGGGAGGGCGATGATCCCCGAAACAACTTCACGCGTAGCAGAGATAGCGCCAACCTGAAGGCCATTCAGACCGAAAGTAGCAACAACCTCCGGCAACATCACGAAGAAGCTCTGGCTGAACCAGTGAAAAATTCCGTGGCCTGCGCTTAACCCGGTCAAAATGAACGGTGCAGTGTTCCGCATTCCACGGGTCTCTGGGTTGGTTATTTGTGAGTTGGTTCCGGTCATATAATCTCGTCCCCTGGACCCATCCGGCCGTTTAATAAACGCTAGGTCGCCATACGGTGGTCCCTTCACGCTTAAGAACACGGTGAACTATAGGTCTGCGCTTCCAGCGCGTCAATCTAAATGTTGAACTCATGACCGCTGTCTCGCGAGCCACGTGTTATGATTCGGCATCTTCTCAGTTATCAACGCGTCGCCAGACGCTGCGGGCTTAATGGAAACGATAGCCAAGACGAAAAAACCGATCTATTACGGCTGGTATGTTTGCGCTGCGGCTATGTTTATCGGATTTGTTGCGGCGGGAGCACGTCAGAGCTTCGGGGTATTTGTCGTACCTATGAGCGACGAATTCGGATGGAGTAGGTTTGAGGTTTCTATAGCGGCTTCCCTAGGTGTACTAGTAAACGGGGTTAGTCAGCCATTTATCGGGCGAATCTTCGACAAAACCGGAGGTAGGAAGCTTGTATTAGCTTCCGTCATAGTGCTCGGAGCATCGACGATGATGATGGCTCTTACCTTTCACATACTGTTTTTGGCGTTTATGTTTGGAGTCGTGCTTTCTCTTGGACAAAGCGGAAGTGGTCCTACAAATCTGTCGGCCATGATGGCCCGTTGGTTCCGCAGACGACGCGGATTTGCGATCTCGATCAATTCGGCCGCTGTGTCAGCAGGCAGCCTGATCTTAGTGCCTTTTACTATGTACCTTTTAGAGGCGACGAATTGGCGCACCGCATGGGTAGGGCTAGGGTTGGTAGCATTACTAGCCCTACCGACGGGCTTAATCTTCTTCCGTAAGAGTCCTTCTGAAAGAGGTCTCAATCCAGATGGCGATCCGGGATTCATCGAAGAAAACCTGACTAAATCACAGGAGGATAATGCGGGGCCTCTCGAAGTTGAAAATTGGCGAGATTCATTCAACTCTGCTCCGATCTGGCAGATGGCAGCCGCGTATTTTGTATGCGGTATGACAACTTCCGTCATGGGAGTACATTTCATACCATTTGCTCAAAGTGAAGGCGTGTCGGGAGAGTTGGCTGCGTTAATTTTTGGCGTAATGATGGGCATGAACATGTTCGGGGGAATGTTAGCAGGTTATCTATCGGACCGGCTTGGAGGAACCAAAAATTGGTTAGCTCTTGGTTACTTTATACGTTCTATCGCCTATCTATCTATGCTCGCTATCCCAGCTCCAGCTGGTTTATGGATATTTGCTGTTTTCGCTGGCATGTCGTGGGTCGCAACACCTATTTTGACCTCGTCTTTGACCGCTGATATTTACGGTCTAAGAGCGTTGGCTACAATTTCCGGAATAGCGTTTATGTTTCATCAGTTCGGCGGATTTGCAAGCGTACTGTTAGCAGGATTGCTGTTTGATTTGACAGGCTCTTATACAATCCCATTTGCAATCGCTGGTGCTATGCTTATACCCGCTTCTATTTCAGCGTTTTCCATACAAGAGAAAAAATATTCAGTGCGGTATCAGGCAAACTCCTTGGCGTTTGGAGGCAGCGGATCCGGTTGACTGATGTGCCCGGGATTGAGACGTTTCGAGAGGACTCTTCGAATCCTGTTGGCAACACCGAACTCAGCCTGGAGTTGTGGACGGTTATTGCCGGGGTTTCCGGCTTCGATGATTAGCTGGAATATATTAATTGGCCCTTTTGTCCATGCCAGGAGCCGTCGAAAATCTCGACAATAAAGGAAGTCCTTGAAAAATTTTGCTCCATTAATACGGAATATGTGACTTCCTTTCCGTCATCCGTCGTTGCCTTGGCCACTCTGTGATATTTCTCCCCACCCATTATTGGGGTAAAACCAACTGTGAACATGCGCTCGTCGTCCAAGTAAACAACGGGTCTAATGAACCACCCTTGTTCGATGACAATTTCATGCCCGTTGTGGGCGATAACCGTTTCGTGTGTGAAGAGTTTTTTGATGGAACTTAACATACGTCACTTTGTCGTTGGTCTTAAAGTCACCTAAGTGGTGATTATTACTTGGCAGAAGTTGACTATGATGCCGATTATAACGACGGCGACAATCAGAAGTAGACAGGGCATGGGCCGCAGTTTACTCCATGCCTTGACCGTGTAGACTACCGCCATGCGATTACTAACCGCCATATCCGTCACCACACTAGCCGTATCAGTTGCGGCGTAGGTGCTTGTCCTATGGCTAGTGGTTACGGAGCCGTGGGCGACAGACGAATCTAACCCGACTGCATCAGCGACCAAGACAGCGGAAGAAGCTGAACCAAACCTAACCGAATCAATGCTAATTGGGATTATGGACAGACACTACGAAGACTCCAAGGAGGCTGGATATCCTAGTGTTGGCCCTCTTAGTGGTGGAGGGTGTCTAATCGACTCTGGGTTCGGTATGCACTTAGGTCGCTTTACTGATTTAAAAAAATCTTTCGACCCGAAAAAGAAGGAGTGGGAGTTTCAAGCCACTGGTCGACTTTGCGATGGGATTGAGTACTTCTACATCAACGATGTTACTGGGAAGTTGAGTCGCTAAACGGTGACTCAAAAGTGAATTGGTCAACGATTGGTCAACGTTTGGCTATTTGGCCAAAAAAGAAGGCTCGCAGATTTCGGTCTACGAGCCTTTTCCGTACCTAACAGTGGCGGAGGGAGTGGGATTCGAACCCACGATGAGGTTGCCCCCATAACGGTTTTC
>VFHF01000198.1 GCA_009392095.1 SAR202 cluster bacterium | reverse complement strand
GTGGGTACGTAAATTGGCCGAGGTGGCCTAGTAGACCGAGATGGAGAACCGGTCCCGAACGTTCCCCAGGTCCAGGTCGTTGGTTACGTCCAAGCTGGAGAGCCTATTCATTACTTCAGTCTCCAAGGAGCGGGATCTAGCTAAGAGTCCGGTTCCTCCTTCTAGACCCTGATTATCCGAAAGATAGTAGGGCTATTCCCCCAATTATCAAAGCTATGGAAACCGCCTTGGTAGCAAGCGTTCTTCTGTCAATCGTCTCGTCTAGCAATCGGAACGGTGGAACGCTCAAGATACTACCGTAGAGAAATACGAAAAATGGCCTTGATGCAGTAATAGTGGATACGATAGAGATTGCACCGAGACTAGAAGCCGCAACGTTCAAGAATATGGCGATCGGTGACAATATCATTTCTCCGACAACGATAAAAGCGAGCGTTTGAGGATGTTTCAACGCGTGAATAACGGTGACCACATCTTTAGGTCGGCAAAACATCGCAAGGAAACTAGCCATACAGAAATTTCTCAAGGCGTATACGAATTCCACCTCGATTTGTTCGAGGGCGTATTTACCGCTGATATGAGCTAAGGCGGTAAACATGCTTGCCGCCATTAATATCGGGAAAGCTCTGTTAAAGGCGAACAGATTACCTGATGAGCTTTTTATTGATATGGAAAACGCTCCGATTACGACGATAAGAATTGCAATCCATTGGGAGATTGAGAGAAGTTCTCCCAAGAAAGGCATGGCCATTAAGGCCACAAAAACCGGGAACGTGTTAATGACTGCGGATGCCCGCGAGGCTTCCTCAAGCCTATAGCTTATGAACATCGTCCAAAGTGCGGCTCCCCAAAATAACCCAGCTAATCCAGCCAACAAGAGATGACCTAAAGGTAGTTGTTCCGGAATCCCAAACACGGCCAGTGCAAGCCCAGCGTGGCCGTACAGACTTATTACGATTATCAGATAAAAGCTAGAAAGATCTGGCATGTTTACTGCTATCAGACGCTTATCTGCGACAGTGACAAGTCCGAAAATCGCTGCTGAAAGGAGCGCCAACCAAATTGCCATCACATTCTCACTGGACGGGTCCGCAGGACCAGATTGTATTCGTGGTAATTAACGGCACCGCTGAAGCTCCGAGTCTTTCTCAGTGGTCTTCTTTGAATTCTGCCAATCCATTTTCTAACTGAATCCTTCTTTCCCGTTCTTCAAATACTTATGAAAACTAGAGGCTTAGATAATAGACTCCTACGTGAAGTCCGTTCTATATAGATAGGTAGTAACTAGCTATCGTCCATGATCTTAAATTTGGAAGTCTCTATGAGTAAAGTGATTCGAGGATATCCAGAGCTATCTGATCGTTCCCGAGGTTGGTTACGGTATTTATACCGAAAGGCAACCACCGACGATAATTGGGACAAGGATGGCTCTCCACACCCCCACTGGGATGCTGTTTCGAATGAGCCTACTAGTTCTTGGCACAGGATGGACCTTCGTGGGTCAAGCTATGCAATCCCCTTGATGTCGGATACAACCCCTGCCTGGAGAGAGGTCTATGGAAAAGTCTTGGATGAACTTTTACATAGACACACAAGCTATTGGGCCGCAAAAGATTGGCTTGATCAGATCGGGAACGATCCTAGGAGGGCAAATTATCAGGAGAGTTGGTACGGATTGATCCCTCGCCATCTTAGGGGCGAATACGACGTCCCTGGCTGGACAGCGAATGGTGTGGAGCCCTGGGGATTACAGATGGACCCCATAGGTGCTGACGGGAACTTGTTTTTCAAGGGTTGGTTCCTGATGATGCTGGGGTTTTACCTGTATGTGACCGGGGATGAAAAATGGAATGAACCTTTTGACATGGTTCGTGACGGTGAAAATACCTTTACGTGGAGTCACACGACTATCGCAGACCATCTATCCCTACAGTGGTCCAAAACCGCCGAGGGTTGTCAATGAGAAAATACTAAGATCTGGCCACAATGACTGGCCGGAGCTGGCCTCGGTCTGAGGCTAACCGACATACTCTACGGAACGGACCACCATCGGGTCTTTAACAACTGGTGGGAGTCTGCTAAAGAGCTTTACGGGCTCGGTAGTATCAAAGGCACAGCTGCTGATTCGTCGACCTTATATTACGATCCTTTAGTCGATTATCGTCATGTGACCAACCCGGCAGGCCATCTCACGTTGTCTCACGAACTAGTTGGCCAAAAGAATGACGAAGCCAAGATACTCTTCAAGGGGGCTGCACAATTCTTGGGATGGACCGGGACCGGATCGGTGATTGAAGGCACCGTAGACAACACTACACTCAAACCCTCGCCACGTGGCACTTCATTCGGTATGGTCTTAGCTAGGGAGTTTGGGGAAGACGCGATCTACGCTAAGCTCAAGGCTCACGCAGAAGAAAACTACGAGCCCATGTGGGACGGACCTTCAGGGGAATTCACCTGGGGATTTGGACTCAATGAGCCGTATCCCCGGGGCCAATTAAACGGACCTATGGCCACAGCTGAAGCTATCTCACGTAACGCGATGTGGGGAATCTATAACAAACCAAATCTAAGAAAATTCATTGAACCCACCGTATATGGTGTTGATTTTCCGAACATCTGTTTAACGCAAGCCACCTATGATGCCGATCAATCAACGTTGGTCATAGCAACAGACCAAGGCCTACCAACAGTGTCAGGCCAGCCAACGTCTTTTCGCATCACTAACGTAAACCCACGTGCGTTCTCCTTGAAGGTCGACGGTGAACTGTCGGAACAGTGGGAGATAGTAGATGGTGACGTAGAGGTATCCACTACGATCGGTGAACACACGTTCCTGATAAATCTGTAACCGAACCGAGGCCGCGGTGGACCCAGGTTTAGCCTTAGTCCTTCAGGTGCTTCTCGTAGAATAGGAGCAACCGATGCCACATATCTTGAGCGGGGCCCGCGCGATAGGTGGGTCGGTAATCAGCGAAGAAGGCGTGGCCGGCATCGGCGTACATCTGATACTCGTAAGTCTTGTGGTGCTTGTCCAGTTCCTCCCGCAGCCGGGCCGCGTGGGCTGGAGATGGATTGGCGTCTTCCTCCCCGAAAAGGGCCAGTAATGGGCATGACAAGTTGGCCACCATGTCGATCGCGGCCACGGGTCGCGCGGCTGTCGGCCCATCGTCCGGGATGATGTGCCCTCCAGCAGAATCCACTGCGGCATTCACGTTTTTGCTGGTACAGGCGAACATGAGCGTATACCGCCCACCGGAGCAGAAGCCTATGATCCCTACTTTGCCGTTGGCGTGCGGGTTACTCTTCAGAAAAAGAGCAGCGCCCTCCAGGTCCCCCATGGTCTGGGAGTCGGGGACTGAGAAAAGGGTGTCCAGAACTTTGTCGGGCGCCGGGCGGCCCTCTCGGGTGTACAGGTCAGGAGCGATCGCGATGTAGCCTTGCTCCGCGAACCTTCGGCACAAGTCTTTCATGTGGTCCTCAAGCCCCATGCCCTCCATGGTGACGATCACGCCCGGATAATTCCCAGGGACCGCAGGCTGGCTCAGGTAGGCATCGATCTGGGTGCCATCCGGCCCGGAATACTGCGTCATGTCCGATTCCAAGTTCGCGAAGGTTGTAACCATTTCTCCCCCTCAACAGCAGGCAAATTTAGTCCACCCGGATACGAGACACATGCCTGGGCGCCGCTATGGGTTACGCAGCCAGTCCGCCGCCCGTTCCCCAATCATGATAGTCGTGGCGTTGGTGTTGGCCCGGATCACGTTCGGCATAACGGAGGCGTCGGCTACTTTGATGTTTTCCAAACCGTGGATGTTTAGACGCTGATCGACCACCGCCGTCGGGTCCGACGCCGGCCCGATCTTGCATGTTCCCGAGGCATGTGTGGTGTTGAAAACCGTCTTCCGCATCCATCTATCCAAGTTTTCGTCTGTCGACAGGTCATCATCCGTGGGTTGCAGGCGCTCGGCCACGATCGGCCCAAACGCCTCATCTTCCAAGAGTTTTACGGTGATACGCACAGACTCCCTAAGCCTCTCGACATCGCGATCGAGCTCCAGGTAACGGTAGTTGAGCGCCGGCTGGACATTCGGGTCATTGGCAGAGAGTTTCACCTCACCTGCGCCGTCCGCGAACTCCAAGATGCAATTGAACCGTACGCCTTCGGAGTCAAAGGGATCGGCCCCTCCGATGGGTGAAGAGAAAGCCGATGCAGTGATTTGCATGTCGTTTCGGTCGGGTGACCCAGTGGCCGTGTAGCGAATGGCGGTCTGGGTACGGGGAGCGAGCGGGTCTTGCGGGAAGTCGTCCTTTACGCGCCCGATCACCGCCACGATCGGGTGGTCTCTCAAGTTTTGCCCTACTCCGGGCAGATCGTGGACAACCGGGATGCCCATGTCCCGCAGGTGGTCCGCAGGGCCGACGCCGGACAACATCAATAACTGAGGCGAGGCCATGGCGCCCGAACTGAGGACTATCTGGTCGGCGTCCAATCGATATATCTCACCACCACTCTCCACCTCTACTCCCTCCGCTTTCTTGCCATCAAACAAGATACGCCGCACCGTCACGTTTGGCCGGATCGTCAGGTTCAAACGGTGGCGGACCGCTCTCAGATA
>VFHF01000197.1 GCA_009392095.1 SAR202 cluster bacterium | reverse complement strand
GATCAAATACCTGGAAGCACAGTTGGAAACGCCGGTTGCGTTCCTCCATGACCCTTGGTTGGGCAACCATGGCCGCCGCGACGCTATCTGCCTCTGGAAAAACGAGGGGGGTCAGGAACTGGGTCTGCAAGGGTTTGACGACCTCTGGCCGGAACATTACCGGCCGGCATTCGTGCGTCCATCGGGCACTGACCCAGAATAGATAATCAACCTGGGATGATCTGGCGGGCACTATTGAACGTTTCCTTGACGCCATATTTGGGCACGCCTATAATTCCCTGGAGAAAGGATGTGTATCAGTGGTTAAACGTACCTATCAACCCAAGAAACGGCGCAGAATGCGCGTTCACGGATTCCGTCACCGGTCCAGCACTTCGGACGGTCGGGCGATTCTCAAGAGGCGGCGATTCAAAGGCCGCCACCAATTAACTGTCTGAAATTTGCGCCTGGTATTAGCCAGGCGCTCTTTCGGTAACTCACCTAGTAGCCATCTTAGTATTTCGGTCCGGTAATGCAGCGCAGGCAACGGCTCACTGGCAGCAAACGGTTCTCCCAGATCCATGCCGAGGGCAGCAGCGCCGCTAACCGCTTATTGGTAATCAGATACCTTGCCAATGACTTAGACTGCAGCCGGTTCGGGTTCTTGGTGAGCAAGCGAATCGGTAACGCGGCCGTTAGAAACAAAGTAAAACGGCGGTTGCGAGAGGCGGTCCGGCTGAACCCCGTAAAGGCAGGATGGGACGCATTGTTCATCGTGCGCCGTGGGGCAGGGATGGCCAAGTACCAAGAACTGAAGGACGCAACGGATAATCTTTTACGGCGCGCCAATCTGGTGGAAGAGATTCCACAGCCCACCGGTCCAGGGCCTTCTGTGGACCAACCGGACGAATAAATTACCAATGAGATTACCTACCAACGGAATTGCATAACAAATGAAGTATGCCGTGCTTTCCCTGATCTGGGTCTACCAAAAGACCCTTTCACCTTTGCTACCGACATCATGCCGGTATTCCCCCTCCTGCTCCCATTACTCCCACGAAGCGGTGGACAAATACGGCGTCTTCAAAGGGGTCTGGCTTGGCGTCAAACGGTTGGGTCGGTGCCGTCCCATGGGCGGCCAAGGATATGACCCCGTACCGTGAGAACTATTACCTGCCTGTTGGTGCCTATCATCCCCATCCATAAGTCCATAAACAACAGCCCAGTCGCCCAAGGGCCCAGCGCCGTTCCCTCCAATAGATTGCCGTCGCGGCGGATGCTGTTCCTGTTCGCCTTGATCATGTTGCCCGTTCTCCTCGCCTGTACTCGAAATATAAATGACCAAAGCGACGGTTGGAACCCTCCGGTCAGTGTAGACAGTGTGGTCTACATCGGCACGAAAGACGGCGAGATACAGGCGGTCTCCGACGACGGTTCAGGGAATATCCAGGAAAAGTGGATTTTCCCGCCGGCCCAAGGCCAAGGGGTCCTATTCGGTGTTTACAACACTCCTTTGGTCGTTGATGGTTTGGTATACGTGAGCGCCATAGATGGATTTCTATATGCTCTGGACAAAGAGTCCGGCCGGTTGACCGGCGACGGTTGGAAACGGCCCGAAAACACGTTCATTGAGCCCGAACCGTTGGTGGCCGGCCCGGCCTATGACCCAACTCACGACATCATCTTGGCACCGTCCGAGGATGGGTCTCTGTACGCCTACACCGCTAAGGACGGGAACGAATTCTGGAAACCATTCCGCACCGGCGCCGCCATCTGGTCGACTCCTGCCGTAGCCAGAGGTGTCGCCTACTTCGGCTCGCATGACCACAAGGTGTACGCAGTAACCCTGGATGACGGCGACGAACTCTGGAGCTACGAAACCAAGGGTGTAGTGGCTGGAAAACCCTTGGTGGTCGCAGGAAAGGTCATCGCCGGGTCATTCGACAAATCTCTGTACGCATTGTCCGCGGATGAAGGGGTCATAGAGTGGACGATTTTAGGCGAGAACTGGTTCTGGGCCGGCGCTGTAACGGACGGAAACACGATATTTGCCCCCAACATGGATGGCAACATCTACGCCATAGACCTGAACGGCAACCTGCTCTGGAAGCACGATGTGGGTTCTCCTATAGTTTCATCGCCGGTTCTGGTGCCAGAGGGCCTGGTGGTGGCGGGTAAAGACGGAAATCTACTGCTGCTGGACACCCGGAGTGAAAACCTGGGCCTGCAGCGGGTGTTGTTCAATCAGAAGATCGGAGACTCAGAGATCAAGGCTCCCCTGTTCGCCGTGGGCGACTCGGTCTTCGTGGGTTCTCAGGACCAAACAGTCAGGCGAATCGAATTCAGAAACGGGCAACGTAACGTCTGGTGCTTGCACACCCGGCCGGATGAGCGATGCGTCAACTAACACAGAAACTCAACCGCTCTAAATCGGCAGCGAGGTAGGACTCTTTGGAGGCCATTTCATTCCTCTGGACCGAACTGATAATTCGGCCCATGCTCAACGGACTGGTGGTGTTGTACACCATCTTCTTCAGCCAGATGGGGCTGGCGATCATATCGCTAACCGCCCTGATCCGGCTGGCCACGATGCCTTTGACCCTGAAGCAGTTGAGTCAGATGCGGGCCATGAGCTCCTTGCAGCCAAAGCTGAAGGAGATTCAAGACCGTTACTCCAGAGATAAGTCCCGGATCTCTCAGGAGACCATGCGCCTGTACCGGGAGGCCGGAGTAAGCCCCTTCGGTTGCTTGGGCCCAATGATCGTCCAGATGCCAATTCTCATCGGCCTGTTCCGTGTACTGATTCAAACCGTGTTCTCACGCCCCGATGACCTGGTGGGGTTTTCGGAAAAGTTGTACACCTGGATACCGGTGGCGCCTATATATTCAGCGGCGCCGCTGGACCCCAACTTCCTCTGGCTGGACCTAGCGAAACCCGACCCAACCAACGTAATCATGCCGGTGCTGGTCTTCGCGACCACTTGGGTCCAGCAGAAGATGACCATGCAACCGTCAACCGATCCGAGGCAATCCGGCAATCAAGCCATGATGCTTTGGCTGATGCCTCTGATGATCGCGTTCTTCTCGTTCACGCTACCCAGTGGACTCGCCTTGTATTGGGTAACGTCCAACGTGATAGGTATCGCTATTCAATATTTTGTAACTGGTGGCTGGGGACCATTGTTCCCTTTGTTCCCCAAGGCTGCGCCGGCAGCAACGCCGGCAGCAACGCCGGCGGCGCAATCCCGATCATCTCAAAATGATTCAGAAGAGGAGACCGGACAAGATGGAAGAAGCGACAGAGATAATAATGAGCGCACGAACCGTCGACGAAGCAATCGAGCTGGGACTGAAAGAGCTCGACGCCGACCGCGACGAGGCCGAGGTAGAAATACTAAGTAGGGGCAAGGCTGGTTTCCTGGGAATTGGCGCTGAAGTCGCTCGGGTCCGGGTTACCAGAATCTCCGCAGGTCGCAACGCCGCAGGAATGCCCACCACCGGAGAAGGGGAGACAACCGCCGCCGGAGTGGCGACCGCCGCCGTTGGGCGGATTTTAGAGGCCGCCGGCGTCAACGTCACCCGGACTTTGCGGGCCGCCAACGACCCGGAGTCCGGTGGGCCCATCATCGACCTCGCCGGAGAGGACTCGGGATTATTGATCGGACGGCGGGGACAGACCCTTCAGGCCCTTCAATTCCTGGTCAACCTCATAGTCAGGAAGCAATTTGAAGGCGTCCGGGTAGTGTTGGACGTAGAGAACTACCGCCAGCGGCGCGAGTTCCAACTACGCGACATGGCCACTAAGGTTGCCGCCAGAGTGACTCAGACCAACCGAAGCATCACTCTTGAGCCCATGCCTCCGGCTGACCGGCGCATCATCCACACCAGCCTCACGGACAACCCTGATGTGTCCACCGAAAGCACCGGAGAGGGCGAGGGTCGCAAAGTAACCATCATGCCAAAGCGGGACTAAAAGACCGGAATCTTGGTCCCACCGCGCCTAGTGGCCTGGTACCAAGGAACCTGTTTTCGATAAAGGATTCACGGCAATATTGTTAATCAGGCCGCCTACCGTAGCCTTGGTGTAAAATAAACTAAGTGGTTGTCGCCGAATGGGTTTAATAGAAAGCCATTTTAATTGCCTCCTTTGTTGTTGACCGCTGCAAAATGGATTACATAAAATAACGTCGTGAATAGCGATTTGGACTTCACCTTCCGAGCGCCATTTGATCACCCCAACGAAGAATGCGGGGTGATAGGGGTATTTACCCCGGAAGGGGATGCAAGCAGATTGGCTTTCTTCGGGCTATTCGCCCTCCAACACCGCGGCCAGGAAAGCGCCGGCATCGCCGCCGCCAATGGCGAGAACGTTGTGGTCCATGCTGACATGGGCCTGGTCACCCAGATCTTCAGAGAACCGGATTTCTACCCCCTCGTTGGCGACATGGCCATCGGTCACACCAGATACTCCACCAGCGGCAGCAGCGAACTCTGCAATGCCCAACCGCTTTTGGTGGATGGCCAACACGGTCAACTGGCCGTGGCCAACAACGGCAATATAATCAACGCTCTCCAATTGAGGGACCAGCTTCAGGACGAGTGGAACTGCACTTTCACCTCCACGACCGACACAGAGGTCATCGCCCAGTTGCTGGCCCACGCCACCGGCGCCAATTGGGAGGACCGAGTCTTCCAGTGCATGCGCCAGTTGGAAGGGGCTTATTCGATCGTGGTCCAGACGAAAGACACCATGATCGCCGCCCGCGACCCATTGGGAATTCGCCCGCTTTGTCTGGGCAAGCTCAACGGCGGCTGGGTAGTCGCATCCGAGTCCTGCGCGTTGGATCATATCGGGGCCGAGTACATCAGAGAACTGGATCCGGGCGAGGTCATCATCGTCGATGGCAACGGCCTGCATTCGGCCACCTGGTCCGGTGGCACCGGACGCCAGGCCCTCTGCGTGTTTGAACTGATCTACTTTGCCCGGCCCGACAGCTTGATGGCCGGACAACTGGTCCACTCCGCCCGTCAAGAACTGGGCGCCCAATTGGCCCGCGAACACCCGGTGGATGCCGATCTCGTGATTGGAATACCCGACTCGTCCACCGCCGCCGCTGTTGGTTATGCCCAAGAATCGGGCATCCCCTTCAGCGAAGGGCTGGTGAAGAATCGTTATGTAGGCCGGACGTTCATCGAGCCGGAACAGCGCCTTCGGGACTTAGGAGTGCGCCAGAAATTCAACACCCTGGTGGATGTTATCCAAGGCAAGCGGCTGGTCGTGGTGGACGATAGCATCGTCCGCGGCACCACAACACCCCACGTTGTCAACCTCCTCAGGAAAGGCGGCGCCAAAGAGGTCCACATGCGGGTATGCGCACCCCCAATCAAGCACCCGTGTTTCATGGGCGTGGACATGGCATCCCGCGAAGAACTGTTGGCCGCCAACAACACCCTGGAAGATATTCGCACCATCGTCGGCGCGGACACCTTGGGCTACCTCAGCGTGGAAGGTTTATTAGAGGTGGTTGGCGGGACCAAAGGCGGGTTCTGCGACGCCTGTTTCACCGGCAACTACCCCGTGCCCGTACAGTTGGAGCTGTCCAAGCTCGCATTGGTACAACCTGGACCAGCGGCCGATTAACTCCAGCCTCATCCAGACCTGCCGCCCGGCCTTGACCAGCATCCATTTTTAGAGTCTGATTTCTCCTAATCGGAGCACCATTTTGCTCGGCATTTGCCCTTGCCATCGGGCCACCCTTGAATTAACCTTTTACAGCGGAAATCAAGCAGGCCTGCCGCCGGGCGGAAGGGAACGGGAGGAGCCTCAAATTGGCAAGTGACGCATACCGGGAATCGGGCGTTGACCTGGACCGGATGGACGGGCTGAAAGAGCGGATCAAGGGGTTCTCCGCCAGCACCCACGGCCCAGAGGTACTGGACAGTTCCGGAAGCTTTGCCGGTCTCTACCAACTCTCTGGCTACCGGGAACCGGTCTTGGTCGCCAGCACCGACGGCGTGGGCACCAAGATCAAAATCGCGGCCCAATTGGGACACTTTGAGTCAGTGGGCCAAGACCTGGTCACTCTAAACGTCAACGATATCATCACTAGGGGCGCCAAACCCCTCTTTTTCCTGGACTACATCGCCTTCAGCAAACTGGACACCCAACGCCTGGATGACCTCATGCGGGGCATCGCCTGGGGTTGCCGCGAGGTAGGGTGCGCGTTGATCAGCGGCGAGACCGCTCAAATGCCCCAGGTCTACTCCGGAGATGAGATGGACCTGGCTGGGTTCGTGGTTGGCGCAGTGGAACGGGACCAACTCCTAGAGTCGAAAAACATCGAAGCCGGGAATGTTCTAGTGGGTGTGCCATCCAGCGGGCTCCACACCAATGGGTTCTCTCTTGTCCGCCAGGTGTTCAATACCGATGGCGAACCCAATGTGTTGTACCGTCATTTTGATCAACTGAACCACCAGTTGGGCGAGGAACTCTTGGTGCCGCACCGCAGCTATTATCCAATGCTGGCGCCGGTTCTT
Organism: SAR202 cluster bacterium; assembly: GCA_009392095.1. GTDB lineage: Bacteria > Chloroflexota > Dehalococcoidia > Lucifugimonadales > UBA3495 > UBA9611. The sequence continues at coordinate 681 of VFHF01000197.1, read as the reverse complement.
GGACTGATCAACGGTCTCGCCCACATCACCGGCGGCGGTCTACCTGGCAAGTTACCGGCGATACTGCCCGACGGCCTTGCGGCGGAGATCAACAGCGGTTCATGGCCGGTGCTGCCCATATTTAAAATCATCCAGAAAGAGGGCGGTATCAGCGACGATGAAATGCACCGGGTGTTTAACATGGGCCTGGGGATGGTGGCGGTCTGCCCCGAAGACAATGTCGCCAATGTCCTTGAACAGTTGCCCGACGCGATGGTCATCGGCAAGATGGTTCCGCAAGGCAACGGCGAACAGGTAGTCTTCAGGGGATAAGCGCCCTCTAATTAATCACGAACGAATCAAAAGAGTACGACGGAGAGGAAGTTGAAAGCACTGCTCAGCGTCTATGACAAGACTGGAATCGTGGAATTCTCCAAGAAGGTTTCTGCTGCCGGTTACGAACTGATCAGCACCGGCGGCACCCAACGTACGTTATCTGAGGAAGGCGGCCTCAACGTTAGCCAGGTGGCCGATGTCACCGGGTCGCCCGAGATCCTGGACGGCCGGGTCAAGACCCTCCATCCGACCATCTACGCCGGACTGCTGGCCAGGCGCGATTCTCCGGACCACATGGGGGAACTGAAGGATCTGAACATCGACACCATCGACCTCGTGGTGGTTAATCTTTACCCATTCGTGGAG
>VFHF01000196.1 GCA_009392095.1 SAR202 cluster bacterium | reverse complement strand
GGCGTTTGTTGCGCCTGACAAATTGGACAGAATAGCGGAGATCTACCGTCGCTATCTCCGATGTGCACAGTAGGTCCGCGCTTTAAAACGATGATCTGTCCCGTTTTCTACCCGCCAACTCCCGTTATAATCCGGTAATATCTGAATAAATCTGCCTACAGTACCAATAGCAATCCATCGATTTTCGCATGTAAGGAAAAAACCATGACCGCGCAAACAGATCCAGACCTAGTCAGCAGGTTAGACGAGTTGGAAAGCAGGGTTCGCACGTTGGAGGATACCGACGCTATCCGGAACCTTAAAGCCAGGTACGCTGAGCTGTGCGATGATAATTACAACCCGGATGGAATAGCGGAATTGTTCGTTGAGGACGCGGTGTGGGAGAGTGGTCCTCTGGGCCGATTTGAAGGTAGAGAAGCGATCCGCGGTTTCTTTCGCGGTGCGTCCAAGATATTCACGTTCGCTATCCATTACAGCCTAAATCCCCAGATCGAAGTCACCGGCGACACCGCCAGGGCACGTTGGTACCTGTTTATGCCTTGCACGGTGAACGAGGGTAGCCAAGCGATGTGGCGGGCCGGCATCGACGACGAAGAATACGTCCGCGTGAACGGGCGATGGATGTTCAAGAGCAAGAAGTCTACCGGCGTTTTCAACACACCATTCGACACCGGATGGGCCAAGGTCCGTTCTGCTTGACCCAGGTGGACGACGGTGGACAAGACAGGAAACTGAACATGGCGAATCGCCACTGACTGAATCTGGACGAGGTGTAGCTTGCTTGACCTTTTGATCAACGACGGACTTATCGTGGACGGCTCCGGCAACCCTGGATTCTATGGATCGGTTGGAGTGGAAGGGGAAACGGTCCACGTCTTCCGGGGAGACTTGTCCGACACCGAGGCCGCCCGGGTCATCGACGCCACATCGAAAGTTGTCTGCCCAGGGTTCATTGATGTGCACGCCCACTCCGGTCTGGTGATTATGGCCGAACCGGAACACCACGCGAAAGTCCGGCAGGGAGTCACCACGGAGTTAGTGGGGGTAGACGGAAATTCCTACGCGCCCTTCACTTCCCACGATGATTTTTTGGCATTCTTTGAGCTGAACTCAGGGTTGGACGGCGCTCCCCAGCTACCTGGGAGCTGGTCTACGGTTGCGGAATACCTGAACATGTTCGACGACAAAGTTGCCATCAACATCGCCTATATCATCGGTAATTCCCCGCTTCGAATCAGCGCCGTAGGTTGGGATGACAGACCGGCCAGCGAAGTCGAGCGAGCGAACATGCGGGCCATGCTTCGTGAAGGCATGGAGGAAGGCGCCTTTGGGCTGTCCACGGGCCTCGATTACCCTCCAGGCAGCTACGCGGACACCGACGAATTGGTGGAGTTGGCGCAGGAGGCGGGACGCCACTGCGGTATTTACCACACTCACCTCCGCAATAAACTTGGCGACCAATTTCTGGACCCGGTCAAAGAGGCGTTGGAGATTGGGCAACGAGGAGAGATTCCTTGCCATCTGACTCACTTTTACCAGAAGTTGACCCATTCAGGGAGCGCAGAACAGTTGCTGGGATTGGTCGATGAAACTGTTGCCCAAGGCCAAGACGTGACTATGGACTGCTTCCATTACGCCTACAGCAGCACTAGGCTGCTGATTTTGATTCCCGAATGGGCGTTCAATGGGGGCCCGGAGAAGCTCAAACAAGTTCTCCGTTCCCCGGAAGGCAGAGAGCGCCTTCGACAAGAGATACGTCCACGGAGCGGCTCTTTCACGGACCTGATGTTGACCAATTTCAAGCAGCCCCATAACCGAAAATTCGAAGGAAAGTCTCTCGCTGAATCAGCCGACATGATGGAGAAAAGCGAAGTCGACACCATCTGCGACCTGTCATTGGATGAGGACCTTCAAATCTCCTACGTATCGCCTGGACCCAACCTGGCGACACTGCCCGACTTCATAACCCATCCCAGGACCATGATTGGCACCGATGCCGTTCTTCTGGGCGAGTATCCCAACCCCCGCAGCTACGGCACATTCCCGACGATATTGGCCGAATATGTGCGTGAAGAGGGCAGATTGACCCTGGAAGAGGCGATTCGGAAGATGACATTCATGGCGGCCCGTCGTCTGGACATTCGCGAACGGGGAATGTTGCGCGACGGCATGAAAGCGGACATAGTAGTCTTCGATCCCCAGACCGTGAAGTCTCCCTCCACCGTGCGAGACCCCAAGCAATTCCCTATCGGCATTGAATACGTTCTAGTAAATGGCAGAATCGTGGTGGACCAAGGCCAGCACACCGGAGTTCTAGCTGGCCGGGGTTTGCGCCACGGCCGCGCCTGATTGTGGAATAGGACCGTCAGCATGAACCCAGAACAGTCAAAGATCATCGACCAAGTTGACGAGCAAGCGATTGTAGACCTGGCGAGTGATCTGATAAAGATCCCCAGTTTCAAGCTGGAAGAGACTCCGGTGGCCACGTTCTTGGCCGATTTCTTTGTAGACCGGCAATACGAAGTGGGCCTCCAGGAAGTTGAGCCGGGGCGGTTTCAAACCATCGCCACCCTGAGAGGGACCGGCGGTGGCCCTAGCCTGATGCTGAACGGACACACAGATATCAATTCGCTTACTCGGCGCTGGCGTCGGGATCCTTGGACTCCAGTGGTTGAAGGAGATCGGCTGTACGGTCACGGGATCCAGAACATGAAGGGCGGCCTGGCCAGCATCATCATGGCTGCGGAAGCAGTACGCACATCGGGTATCCGGCTGAAGGGCGATTTAACTGTCGCCTGTGTGGTGGGAGAGACCCAAGGGGGCGAGGGCACAAATTTCTTGATGAAAAGCGGCTTTAGGACCGACATGGCAGTGGTTGCCGAACCATTTGGCGCTAGCAACCTAGTGACCGTCCATTCCGGAATCGTCCACATGGCCATCCACACCTACGGCGTCACCGGGCACGTCCGCCAGCTTGAAGGGACCGTGAACGCAGTGGTGAAGATGACAGGAATCATCAACGCTCTGCGAAAAGTTGAGTTTACCTATCAGCCTCGAGAAGACCTTCCAGACTTGCCCAAACTTAACGTTGGCAGCGTGATCGGCGGTTTAGGGCAGGATTACATACTGGTGGAACCTCCGTACATTCCCGATATGTGCACCATCATCGTGGACGTCCATTTCCTGCCGGGCCAGACGGTGGAAGGCATCGTCGCCGACATCCGCGAAGTCGTGGACCCATTGCTGGCAGAGGACCCAGAGTTATCCTACGAGATCGAGATTCCGCCACCGGAATTCTTCAAGGGCCGGCGCCGCCTGGTTATGGACCCGTTGGATGTGCCGCGTGACGAGGAGATAGTCCAAGCCGTGGCTCGTAGCCACCAAGACGTAACCGGACAACCGCCCAAGGCGATCGGCACGGTGCTGCCCTTCTCGTACACGGCCAATGACACCTGCCATCTTTGGAACGCCGGTATACCCTGTTTACTGTACGGGCCGGCCGTCGTCCGAGGAGGGGGTGGAGAGGACGACAGTTGCGTCATAATCAGCGAGATGGTCCAGTGCACCAAAGTGCTGGCCCTCACCGCCCTAGACATCTGCAAAACATAAATTCCGCGCCCGCCGTAGACAAACCCTAGCTGTAGTTTCAGACCATGAGGAGGCCGTCCATGAGGGTCATCCCAGGCATCGAGTTCAATACTTTCTCCATCACCGGCCGGTGCTCCCGAACCGGGATGCTGGGCATCGCAATCACCACCAGCGACATCACTGTCGGCTCCCGTTGCCCTTATGTGAAGTCCTCGGTCGGAGCCGTTGCAACCCAGGCGTCCACCGATCCCGGCTTGGGCCCATTTGCCTTGAATCTATTGCAACTTGGCTACTCGGCCAGCGGAGCCCTTCAGCAGTTGGAGGCCAGCGACCCGCACATAGAGCGGCGTCAATTGGCGATTGTCGACCACAACGGTAACGCCGCCGCCAGAACCGGGGCCATGAACAATCAATGGGCCGGCCAGATCACCGGAAAGGGCCACGTCACCATGGGTAACGGTCTTGTTGGGGAAGGGGTGGTCAAAGAAATGGCAGAAGTGTTCATGCATACTCCTGACCTGGACCTGGAAGAGCGCTTGTTGAGGTCTTTGGAGGCCGGGCAAAATGCCGGCGGGGAAGCTCAGGACTCGACCCCCTATCACTCGGCTGCTTTGCTGGTCTACGGCGCGGACACGTTCTCCAGGGTTGATCTTCGGGTTGATGAGCATGCCACGCCGGTGGTGGAACTGCGGCGTCTCCTGGACATATTCGCGCCCAAGATTGAATACTTCGCCCTGCGCGCCACTGACCCGGAAGCGGCACAGGCAGCTAAGGACGCGGCGGTCTGATTCGAAAAGATAACTAAGGCGTTGGTTCCAGCTTGATCGTCCGGCCGGTTTTGGCCGACTCCACCATGGCTTCAGTCAACTGCACCAACTTGAGGCCATGTGACCCTGAGGCGGCCGGCTCACGGTCCTCGGCTATGGCCCGCTGGAAGTCCTCTATGTTCTTGGTTACGAGGTAAACGAAGTCGGGCTCGTAGGCGACCGTGGTGTTCACCGTTTCGCTGGACACCCGCAGCTCTCCTTGCAGGCGCGGCCATGAACCGTCCGCCAGCATCACCTTGCCTTCGCTGCCGTAAAGGGCTACGTCGTTCTGGAATTCAGGAAGGCGCATCCCGCAACACATTGTACCGATGGCTCCGCCATCGAAGCGCAGGGACATGGCAGCCAGGTTTTCCAGAGGCCTCTCTGGAGTTTGTCCGTCGGTGATGGCAGCAATCTCTACCACTTGTTGCCCCAATAAGAATTGTAGGTCGTCTATGGCATGGACGCCAATGGTCAACATGGCAAAGGCCTTGCCGACCATCTCTGGATGCGTCCACCAATCCCGCAGCCCGGACCGGGGCTCTGGTTGGACGTTGCCCCGCTCGCCTTGACCGATTTGAGCCTGGGCGAGGGCGATCGTGCCCAGGGCGCCGTCGGCAACTAGCCGCCTGGTTTCTATGTGCCCTGGGTGGTGCCGTAGGTGTAACCCCACACCTAGCTTAACGCCCCGTTTTCGGCAAACCCGCATAGATTCGATACCTTCCGCCACATTTAACGAAAGTGGCTTCTCCGCCAGCACATGTTTGCCGGCGTTGGCGGCCATCACCGTATACGGGCCATGCAGGTGGTTCGGCGAGGTGATGTAGACCGCGTCGATTCGCGAATCGCTCAGAACATCCTCAACGGAGGAGTAGGCGGTCTTGGCCCCGTGTTTCTCGGCGAAGGCTTCGGCCCTGCCTTGGTCCCGGCTGTGTACGGCCACCAACTCTGCGCCCTCGGCTTGGTTGATACCCGGAGCGGCTCTGGAGTCAGCAAAGTCGCCGGCGCTGATGATTGCCCACCCGAATGACATCATTCACCCGCTTAAATATTTGTCTTCACCAATCGGAATTTGACGACGAAACGGGCCAACGCACTGCGACCACGGCTTCTTGGCGAGGAGCCTACGCTCCCACACCGACTGCGGGGCGTAAGCCCTGGCTTGGCGAAACTTTCTCATACCCATCCGCCACTTGGAACAGCAATCCCTCTTCAAAGGGGCCGGTGATGAACTGGACACCGACGGGCAGACCCGCGTGAGTGACACCGCAGGGAACGGTGATTGCCGGTAACCCGACGGCGTTGAAAGGGCTGGTGTTCCGGGAAATAAGTCCTGAGCCCGGCCCTCTAACCCGGTGGTCTTCACCGTTAATCTTTATGTATTGGGCGTCGATACGGGGCGCGGGCACCGGAGCCGTCGGCGTGACCAGGAAGTCCACTTGCTGCATGACCTGGGCGTACTCTTCTTGGATCAAACGCTGGACTCTCAATGATTTGGAGTAGTCTTTCCCCAACACGAACTGTCCGGGAATGGTGCGGTAGAAGACGTCGGGGCCGTAATCCTCTCGGTGGGATTTCACGAATGGTTCATGGGTGACGACGCCATCTGCCATCGCGGAGATCCGCATTGCGCCGATGTACTCCATCATGGGCAGGCTGACTTCTCGGGGTTCAACTCCAAGTTCCGCCAGGGCGGCTATGCTTCCCCGGACCGCCGATTCGACTTCGCTATCAAGCATGTCGAAATAGTGGTTGGAGGGAATCCCCATCTTCAGTCCCTTGAGGCTCTTTCCAAGGTAGGCGGTGTAATCAGGCACCGGGACCGGCACTGTGCTAGGGTCCAATGGGTCGTTACCGGCAAGAATTTGGAGCACCAGGGCGCTGTCGGCCACGGACCGCGTCATCGGGCCGATGTGGTCGCCGTTGAAGCTGGTGACCATCAAGCCACGCTGGCTGACCCGTCCGTAGCTCTGTTTGAGACCGACAACGCCGCAGAACGTTCCCGGCAAACGGACAGACCCTCCCAAGTCGGTGCCCAGGGATGCGAAAGTCACACTGGCGGCAACGTTGGCGCCGCCGCCACCGCTGGAGCCTCCGGGGATATGGGCAAGTCCCCAGGGATTGTGTACGGCTCCGTAATGAGGATTGTTGGACGTCGCTCCGGCGGCGAACTCCTCCAAGTTCTCTTTGCCGATGAAGATCGCCCCGGCGTCCCGGCAACGGACCACCACCTCTGCGTCTTCTTCAGGCACGTGATCGGCCAATACCTTAGAGCCCACAGTAGTGGTGACCCCGGCGGTTGCCAGGTTATCTTTCAAGCCAATCGGAATGCCATGAAGCGGGCCACGGTATTCGCCACGGGAGATGGCGACTTCCGATTCTCGGGCTTGGTCCATGGCCCGTTCATGGAGAATGGTAATGAACGAATTCAACGTGGGTTGCAACCGGTCCGCCTCGGCTAGGGCGGCCTCGGTCAACTCCACTGGGGAAACCTCTTTGTTTTGGATCTTGGGCGCCAATTCAGCTATAGTCATCCGCAGCAGATCGGAGTTCGACATGATCTAGACCTCTCCGGGTGTGTTTTTAGGAATAGGCAATCGGCGAATTTGGCCCGGCAGCAGCTATTCCGGAATGTGCATGAGCCGGCCGGAGAAAACATCCGACAGGTCCAAGTCTTCCAATTTTTTGAGTTCGGCAAAATACGATTCCAACTCCGGGCGGACCAACTCCAGTTCCTCGTCGGACAGCTCTATACCGTTGTAATCTCGTATCATTGCCTTCAAGGTCTCGTTCGGGATCGACATTTCCATCTCCCTTGCCTGGCTGCCCCGCTCATAGCGCAACCTTAGTGATAACGGAGAGTTTAAGCCGGGTCAGTGCAGAAAGCTAGTGATCAAAGAGTCTGGCTATGACCGTCCATCGCCAAGTTCCCGTTTCTTTGTTGGACAATCATGTCTAGCATCTGTAGATTAGTGCCCTGCAATAATTGGCACTTGGAGTAAAACTGATGTCAGCTACTGAAACTGCCCTGTCTGCCCTAGAGCGAAACTGGGGCATGGTGGACAAAGCCCTGGAAGATGTGGACGACGCAATGCTAGGTGACCGACCCAATGAGGAATCAAACTCAATGGGGTGGCTCCTTTGGCACATGACCAGGATTGTTGACCGCTTTACCCATACGTGGTGCCAAGATGCTCCCCAACTGTGGATCAAGGACGGTTGGTACGCGAAATTCGGTTTAGACGATGACCTCAACAATACGGGAGGAGGTTGGACCAAGGAGCAGGTCGCGTCATGGCAGCTTCCGCCCAAGGAATCGATCGTGGGCTACTATGAAGCAGTCAAGGGTGCAGCTAAGAAATATTTTGAGTCACTGTCTGCTTCTGATCTGGAACGCCAGCTCGAGATTCCTCCCCGCCTACCGATGTCTGTCGGCACGTTCTTGGGGATTGTGGTCTTCGACAACTGTGTCCATGGCGGACAGATCGCCTACCTCAGAGGTTATTTCAAAGGTATGGGCTGGTTCCTATAATTCGGGCCAAGCTCAATATTTAACCCTCCGACACCAGCTATTTGGAGAAGGCTGAATGCGCGTTATCCGTCTTATCGATGCCCCGATAATCACCTCCGGCCTCCATCCAAGCATCGAAGAGAACATTTAAGGTCCATCTCTGATCTGCGTGCCCGATTGGGTCGCCGCTCCGATCTGGAAATACTACCTCTACTTCGCTGACCACAAAGGGAGCTACATACGTCTGGCTTATGCGGATGATCTAAAAGGGCCGTGGGTGATGCATCCGCCTTGGAGCCTGCAACTTGCCGACTCGCTTTTTCCTCGCCGGGCCGCCGGATGCCTTTCGGAAAGCCGTGGAGGAGATCAAGGAACAGCGGTTGGCGTCGAGTGGACTCGAGACGATGCGACGCGACATCTTGACGGAGTTGGCCACGCCCCACATCGCATCCCCCGATGTGCACGTCGATACCGTCGACGAGACTATCGTGATGCCTTTCCATGGTCTTGATGGTCTTGGCCGACAGGTGACTCGCGTGGCCACTTCTCCGAATGGGATACATTTCACGGCGCAGCCGGATATTTTCAGCAGAAGCTATCTGAGAGCGTTTACAAATCACAGTCATACCTATGCTTTGGTCATGCCCGGACAGGTCTACCGGTTCACGGATGGCCAATATCCACTTGAAGAAGGTCCCCTGCTGTTCAACAAGGACATCCGTCACTCGGCGTTGTTGAAAAAAGGAGATTCGCTGCACGTGTTTTGGTCTCAGGTGGGGGATGTTCCGGAACGGATACTCATGAGTACCATCGATCGGTCAGTTGACTGGCGTGAATGGCGGGAGACCGAATCCATAGACGTTTCGTGCCTCGAGCGCCCGTGGAAAGGGGCCGGTGCGCCACTAGAACCATCCGTGCGGAGCGTCGCCTACGGGAACGCCAATTAACTGCGCGACCTGGAGATATTTTCGGAAGATGATTGGAACTATCTGCTCTACTCAGTGGCCGGCGAGAGTGGTGTGGGCGTCGCAGAAATAGAACTGCCGTAGTGCGAAATCGCTGCGCAACTTAGCTGACGGGTAGCTCTTGGCCCGTATCCGACGCCCGCTTTATCATATCGATAAAGCGGTGGAGTTCAACCGCGGTATCGAACGTCGGCAGGCCGCTCTGCCCGGTCCGGATCGCCTTGGCGAACAAGGCATAGATCTGACCAACGTTGAACGGATCGCCGCGAGGGAAGTCGTCCGGGACATAGACGAAACGACCGGGGATGGCCAGGTCCTTCAGTTCGTGGCTTCCCTGTGCGCCTTGAATGCGTAGCATTTCACCGCGCTGAGACGAGACGCTTCCAGTGGTTATAAGCGTGCCTTCTCGACCGTAGATCTCCATGCGGAAGCCGCTGCCAGCCCATGGGACGGCCCCTACATGGACCGATGCCGCCGCGCCTCGCTCTAGCTGTCCGGACACCCGAACGTTGTCCGGGGATGTGACCTCCACATACTGCTGGGTATCGGTTTCATAGATTTTCTGCACCTGGGTTGTGACCATGCATGCCACTCGTTTGAAGTCACCCAGGACCATCCGCAGGGCGTCTATAACGTGCCCGTTGGCGATGGTCAGGGTGTTCGCTCCTTGACTGGCATCCAGATTCCAATTGCGGCTGGAAGGCCGTTCCAATGCGCCGTCACGCATGGTGGTGACTTGACACGACAGCACCTCGCCTACGTAGCCTTCGTCGATCAGTTCTTTGATATATAGCAATGCGGGGCTGACTCGGGATTGCAAACCGACCGCCGTTTGCACCCCTTTAGCACGTGCGAGGTCGGCCAGTTCTTCGGCCTCGGCGGTAGTCCGACCCAATGGCCATTCTGTAAAGACGTGTTTGCCTGCTTCGATGGCTGCCTTCGTCGGCTCATAGTGCAAGGGCACACGCACGACCACGGCCACCGCGTCGATTTCCGGCGACAACACCATCTCCCGGTAATCATGGAAGGCGAGCGTGGCTCCAAATGCCAGTCGCGCTTCTTCCGCGCTCTCGGGCCTGGATGTGCAAACCGCCGTAAGCTCGACATCCGGATGAGCCAGTAGCGCCGGGTAGTGCGACTGAACTGACCAGTTTGAATTTACATTAGCCCCGACAAACCCCAATCGAATCTTATCTACCATTAAGCTGGCTCCTCAGGTCGAATGCTCTCACTATAGCCAAAGTGATGGCCTACTCTCAACCGTCCTACCGTGAAAACACAGCATTCATCTTCCAGATCAGCGAAGTTAATCGATGTTTCTCAAGGCCGGCGATGGGGTAGACTACCTGGGTCGCGATTCGCTCGACGGGCGGTTAACTTCAGCAACAGATCGGAGAACAAGAATGGTATCTCTCAGCCGGCAACTTGCGCAGTGGGTCGCAGGACTGCGCTATGACGATCTCCCGCCCGCGGTGGTCGACCGGGCGAAGGGCGTTACGCTACACAGCCTTGCGTCCGTGCTCCTCGGTTCTCAGTCATTAGTCGGCCAACAGGCCGTGCAGCTCATCAACGCAGAGGAATCTGGGGTTAGCCACGGGGCGACCATCATGGTGAACGGCGCCACAGTGACCAAGGGAGGCGCCGCCTTCGCCAATGCCGAGATGGCCATGTTGGGAGGCAAGCTGGACTCCTTCCGTATGCTGACTCACCCAGGCACCAGTATTCTACCCGGGGCATTTGTGGCTGCCGAGACCGCCGGTGCGTCCGGCCGTGAATTCCTCACCGGCGTCGCCGCCGGCTACGAGGTCATGGAACGGCTGGCGTCGGACTTCATCCCAACGGTGATGTCGCGCGGCTTCCATGCCGGTCCGGTGTTTGGCATCTTTGGCCCAGCCGTAGCCGCCGCAAAGATCCTCAACCTCACCGAAGATCAAGTTAACGACACCATCGCTCTGTGCGTTCACCTAGCGGCAGGCAACCTAGAAGGACCTCGTAACGGTGGCCGTGCACTGCGCGAAGGTGGCGCTGTTCGGAACGCTATGCTCGCGGTGGCGCTGGCCCAGATGGGGCAGGTGGGCGGGGAGACCACTCTCGAAGGCGACGCGGGCTTCTATCACGCCTACACGGGCAACAACCAAGGTAAGCTGACCTACAGTTTTGTTGGCGATACCCAGTCCAGCCTGGGCCAGATCACCGCAGGGATAGGTCAGGACTGGATGTTCCTGGAGACCCTATACCGCATCTACTCCACCGCTGGCTACAACATCGCGCACGTCGATGTCACAGCGCAGCTCTGCACCGAGCACGACATACGGTATGAAGACGTAGAGAGAGTCGAGGCCGTGGTGAACTGGCTGGAGACGCAGTATCCCAGTCCGGCCTTTCCGAGTCGCCGGGAAGACGGAGAAGCGCAGGCGGGTGGTACGAAATACTACACCGCGTACGGTGTAGTCCAGCGTGGATTCCCGGTGCTGCGGAGCCAGCAAATGGGCTCTTCAGATGGCGCCAATGACCCGCCAGAGGTACTGGATCTGATGCACCGGGTGACCATCATCCCGTCGCACACCATGACGCTCTTCGGGCCTCGCATCACCATCTTCACCAAAGACGGCAAGAGCTACACGAAACAATCAACCGGGCGCGAATTCATGTGGGACTTTGAGGAAGAAGCCCGGCGGATCCGTGATGCCATCCCAGGTCTACCGATCCCGCAGTCACAGTTCGAGGACATAATTTCGACCTGCCGCGACCTCGATAACCAGGATCGGGCCGACCGTCTCATTCAGCTAACCATTCCCGCCTCAAGATAAATCGAGTTCAGCCGGGTGTTTCCCAATCACGGGAACGCTCCATCGCCCGTTGCCAGCCGACATACAGCTTGTCAGCCTCATCGCGAGACATTTGGGGCTCGTAACGGGCGCCCAACCGCCACTGGGCGGACAGTTCCGGTTGGCTGTCCCAAAATCCAACGGCTAACCCGGCTAGATACGCCGCGCCCAAAGCAGTGGTTTCTGTGACCTCCGGGACCTCTACCGGTATGCCGAGCATGTCGGACTGAAATTGCATTAAGAACTGGTTTGCAGACCCGCCTCCATCGCCTCGAACCACCGGTATCTCCGATGCGTAAGACGACCTGACGGCCTCAAATATATCTTTGACCTGGTAGGCTATCGCCTCGAGCGTCGCCCTGACGATGTGGGCCCGGTTTGTGCCGGCGGTTAGACCTACAATCGTCCCCCGAGCGTAGGGGTCCCAGTGCGGAGCGCCGAGGCCGGCGAAGGCGGGTACGAAATACATTCCGCCCGAGTTGGAAACCGATTCAGCTATCCCTTGGGTGTCCGACGCATTGTTAATTACCCCAAGGCCGTCTCTCAGCCACTGGACGGCGGCCCCGGTGATGAAAACGCTGCCCTCCAGCGCGTATTTGGTTTGCTGCCCGCCAAGTTGCCAGGCAATGGAGGTGACTAGACCAGCAGGAGGTGGGAGAGGTTGCTCTCCCGTCTGCATCAGCAGAAATGAGCCGGTGCCGTAGGTGTTCTTGAGCATCCCCGGCTGGAAACAGATCTGGCCGAACAAAGCGGCGCTTTGGTCTCCGGTCAGACAAGCTATGGGGACCGCGACTCCGAATAGACCGGGATCGGTCTCACCGAATACGTTGCTGGAAGGCCGCACCTCGGGCAACATGGCCAGAGGTATACCCAGTTGGGAAAGCAGGTCAGCGTCCCATTCCTGGGTGTGGATGTTGAAAAGCATGGTCCGCGATGCGTTGGAAACGTCTGTAGCGTGGACCCTGCCGCCGGTCAGACGGTAGAGGAGCCAACTATCGACGGTGCCGGTGCATAGTTCACCTGACTCCGCCCGGTTTTGACCATCTGGGGTGTGTTCCAACAGCCATCGGATCTTGGTGGCGGAGAAATAGGCGTCAATCACAAGGCCTGTTTTTTCCCGGACGACCGGTTCCAATCCCCGTTGCTTCAGCTCATCACACATCTGGGCGGTGCGGCGGCATTGCCAGACGATGGCGGGCGAGACGGGCTCCCCGGTGGAGCGGCTCCAGACAACCGTGGTTTCCCTCTGGTTGGCGATGCCGACGGCCGCCAACTGCTGCGAACCGATGCCCGCGGAAGCCATAGCCTCTTGAGACACCGCGATCACCGAACGAAATAGCTCTTCCGGGTCGTGGCTAACCCAGCCTGGCTCTGGATGAAACTGGGTGATCTCGCGTTTGGCCGAGGCAACTACGCGGCCTTCGTGGTCAATGACGTACGCGGCTGAACTGGTGGTGCTTTGGTCTACGGCAAGTATGTAATTCTGTTGGGCCATCGCTCATGCCGATGTTTGTGTCCGGACTCAAAAACAACTAGAGGGATTACACCACTCCCGCTTCCGCCAGATAGGCCAGTTCTGTTTTCTGCAGCGCCAGCTCCCCGCAGTAGATCTCCTCGTTGTGCTCACCGATTAATGGGGCACGGCACGATATCCGCCAAGGTGAGCCGTTGTAGATACCAGCAGGCCCCGGATACTTGAACGTCTTGCCCAGTTCAGGATGTGGCACATCTACCCAGAAGCCGCGGTCGTTCAGGTGGCCCTCGTCGATCAGTTCGTCGGGCGCTCTGATCGCCCCCCAGTTGAACCCACGTTCTTGGCCGCCGTGGGCAACTTCATCCCGCGTCATATTCGCGGCGAAATTGGCGACCACATCTTCGATGTGCTCAACGCTCGCTGCAAAAACCGCAGGGTCCAGATAGCGTTCTTCCACAAGGTCATCAGCCAGGCCGTGGCTATCCATCCATTCGACTAACTTCTGGAATAACCGGAGCGTGACTCGGGATGCGGAGGCATTCACGTACAAGCCGTCCTTGCAGCGTAATTGGCTGAGGGCGGAAGGCGTTAATGCGGCGTGACGCCCAGTAAGGCGCAGGACCACCTTTTCTTGATAGATATAGGTGTTGACGTGCATCTCCGTGGTGAGGGCGCAGGCGTCATGGATCGAAGCGTCGATGTATTGGCCTTTTCCGGAATTGGTGCGGTGCATCAGGGCGGATATGATTCCCATGTAGGCGTAGTGGCTGCCGATATGCCAGGCGTTGCCGCCGCCCGGCGCGATGGGGATATCCCCGGCAACGTGGTCGCTGTCATAGCCGCAACAGCCCATCTGCCCTCCTGCGGCTAGGTGTAGCAAGTCGCTGGCCAAGAAGTCCCGCCAGGGCCCGGTCTGGCCGAACGACGTCAACGAGCACATGATTAGCCGCGGGTTTGACAGAGACAAGTCGTCGTACCCCAAACCTAGGGAGGGTAATTTGCCGGCATCGAACGTTTCTAGTATGACGTCCGCGGTGTCGGCCAGCCGTCTGAATAGAGCCCGTCCGTCCTCTGTTTCCAGGTCGAGTGTGATACCACGTTTGGATGTGTTGTAATGCCAGAATGAGAGGCTGCGCTCCCGGTGGGGTAGGTCGTCCAAGAATGGCCCAACGGTACGGGAAGTTTCGCCTCCCGAAGGCTCGATCTTGATGACCTCGGCCCCTAGGTCAGCCATTAGCTTCCCGCAGTACTGCCCCTTCTCGTCGGCCAACTCGAGCACCCGTAGTCCGGACAGCGGGCCTGGCTGCTGTTCCGCGTCGGCCGGTTTTCCGGAGTTGGCTTTTTTGGAGTCGGCGCCTGGACCGGTGAACGGCACAGCCTCAGCATTGATCATGTCGTCCATATAGGAGTACCGGTCCAAGGTTGTAGGCCAGAATGTGTTGTCTTCGTACCCTGAGATAAATTCCTCGTGGCTGAGGCCCAGCATGCCCTCGAAGATTTCTTGGTTGTGCTGACCGATGAGAGGAGCGGCCGTGAAGTTATGGGCAGGCGTCTCGGACAGTTTGAACGGCGCGTTCTGGAATTTCCTGAGGCCAACCACTGGGTGATCAACCTCTAGGTACAATTCCCGGTGGCGGAGTTGCGGGTCGTGCTCAACACGATTCTCGGTGCTCTGCACCGGCATCGCGGGCACACCCGAAGACTGGCAGAGTTCCATTAACTCGTACTTCTCGAGGGTTTGCGCCCACTCTTGTATCTTTAGATCCATCTCTTCTTGGTTCTGTAGACGAGCACCTAAGGTGTTGAATCTGGGCGAATCAGCCCACTTGGGTGAACCCATTACACCAACCAGGCGTTGCCATTCCTCGTCGGAGAAACAGGTGATGGCGCACCAGTCGTTGTAACCGCCGCCCTTAGTCCGGTAGGCGTTATGAGGAGCGGTGGTTGGGCCCCGGTAATTGTTGACCATCGGGGTGCCGGGCCAGTGTGAGCGGTTGCCCGGCGGGTACCCTTCCCTTCGCGATTGACGACCGTTGACCGTGGCGTCCAGCAGCGCGGACCCGTTCAACGTAGCGCCGACAATCATCTGAGAGAGGTCCACGTGCTGCCCTAAGCCGGTCATATTGCGCCGGTAAAGAGAGGTCATAGTGGAGAAGGCTATGTACATGCCGCCGGTGTCATCCAGGTAGGACCAGCCCCACCCTGCCGGCTGCTCTCCTGGCAACCCAGAGAGGAACGTCAGGCCGGAGAAAGCCTGGGCGATGGGTCCCATGGTGAGGTATTCACGGTGCCGCCCCGTGTGCCCAAACCCGGACTGGGACACGTAGACGATGTCCGGCTTGATCTTTGTTAGCTCTTCATAGCCCAGCCCCCAGCTTTGCAGAGCCTTGGCGCTGAAGTTCTCGACCACTACATCCGATACTGCAACCAGCTTTTTGATCAGTTCCAAGCCCCGTTCCGACCGCAGGTTGACGGTAATGCCTTTCTTGTTGGCGTTGGTGTCGTTGAAGTTAGTCGCGGTATTGAGGTTTGACTCCATGCCGGGAGGCGAGAATCCGGTGGTCCGGCCCCGTTCGTTCAAAGGCCATTCCACCTTGATAACCTCGGCGCCCAAGGCCCCCAGCCAGCGTGTGGCCCATGGACCGGCTCTTACCCATGTGAAATCCAATACCCGGACGCCTGCCAGCGCCTTTGGCGAAACCGTTATCTGCTCTTGGGTTAAGCCCAAATCTTCCTCCGTGATCTCCAGTTTGGGGCGGCAAATACCTCAGCCGTGGGCACGAATATACTCATGGCAAACTGGCGAGTCAATTTAACGGACGGTCTGGTTTTCCAGGTCCAGCACTTTTTCGGCTATCACACTGTACGTCCGCCACGCTGTCTCGTTATGCCTTGTCTCCTCTGGGATGTCTGCATATGTATCTAGGACCACGTAGGCGCAACCCATGGCTTCTAGTTCAGCTAGGTCTCGGTGTATCTGGTCCAGGCTGCCCTCACCGACTAGGCGGTCCGCATCGAGAACGGGCGAGTCTGTCAGCCGGACCTTGATCCTGGGACACAGATTCGGCATGGGCCGGCCTTTTTCGTCAGCTATCTCTTTGAGACGGGGAATCCCAGTATCCCTGAACCAGGGCATGGCTATCCGAACGGGGTGCCAGGCATCGCCGAATCGGACTGTACGGCGCAACGCGGCATCGCTAGGGCCTCCTACCCAGATCGGGGGATGAGGAGACTGGACCGGCCGTGGCGCTGTATCCACATCTTTGAATGAAGTGAACTTCCCCTCATAGGACGCCACGTCGTTCGTCCATAGTAGCTTGACCGCCTCGAGATACTCGTCGGTTATGGCGCCCCTGGACCTATATGGGACTCTGAGCGCCTGAAACTCTTCCTCGGCCCAACCGATACCAACACCAAAGATGAAACGGCCTCCGCTAAGCTGGTCGATATTGGCACAAGCCCTGGCTATCTCAACAGGGTTGCGGTAGGGAACGATTAACACGGTTGTGCCAAGTTCGATGGTGGTGGTCACTCCGGCCAGCCAGCCAAGAAGCGAGATTGGCTCGAAAAAAGGAGCGGGATATCGGGTGCTCACATCTGGCGTGATGGCAATGTGGTCGGAGGTCATGAGCAGGTGAAAACCGAAGGACTCTGAGAATTGCGCCCAGCGTTTCAGAGAATCTGGGCTGACCCCTGGTCCGAAGTTGATCAGGTTCACGCCGATTTTCATTTTTTCTCCTATCTAGCCCAAACACACTCGTGGAAAACATCTTATGATCGAGTGAGCCTGCTGACAATAGCTACCCGATGAAAGTTGTCATCGAATACAGGGAGACAACCAATGGCACAAGGCAGAAGTCCC
>VFHF01000195.1 GCA_009392095.1 SAR202 cluster bacterium | reverse complement strand
TATGAATACCTAGACGCAGAGTTGCCGCCGTTCCGGTAGGAAACCGGCCTGCACTTCACTCATGTAGGACAAAAGACCTCTCCTGATGGGGGTGCCTTTTTTGTGATCTCTTATTCTGGGGTTGGTTGGAGGGTTCAGGCTACACTGCTTTCAGCGTCTTCCTGACAACGCAGGCACATGAAAGTGCTGACGTCATCGGGAAGGCTGTCGCTGTCAACATTGCGCTTCCGATTGCACACCGAACAGACCACCGTCTCCGTTTCTAGTAGCGGTGCCTGGATGGTCACTGTCTCTTTTCCGCGATAACCAACGTAATCAGGATTGCTATCCCTTAAACGCTGGAAGCGCTCCCGGTCTTTTCGGCCCAATAGGCCCTCCTGTCGTAACTGTGAGAGGTGTTACTTGACCTCGACAGCTGCTCCGGCCTCTTCCAGTTTGCCCTTAATCTCGTCGGCTTCTTCCTTGGCGATGCCTTCTTTGATGGCGGTGGGAGCGGACTCAACCAGCTCTTTGGCCTCTCGCAGGCCCAGGGAAGTTACCTCGCGGACGGCCTTGATCACGTTGATCTTGTTGGGGCCAATCTCTTTGAGGCTAACCTCGAATTCCGACTGGTCCTCGGCAGGAGCTCCGCCAGCATCGGCGGGGCCGCCGGCAGCGGGTGCGGCGGCAACGGCCACTGGGGCCGCGGCGCTGACGCCGAACTCTTCTTCCAAGGCCTTCACTACGTCGGACAACTCGACGACGTTCATCTGCTTGATGGCCTCTATAATCTCGTCCTTAGTCATGATTTCTCCTCTATTTTTATCGTGCGTTTTTGTGTATCAGGTAAATTTGATCTATCTAATCGGTCGGCAGCAGATTATCCCGCTGCTTCCTCGCTGGTGTCTTCAGCTTCAGGTTCTTCTGCAGGCGCCTCATCGGCAGCTTCCGGCTCGGCTTCGGCTTCTGCAGCGGGTTCTTCATCTGTTGGAGCCTCTTCAGTGGCTTCCGTCTCAGGTGTTTCTTCGGCCGAGGCTTCGTCAGCAGCCGCTTCTTCAGCGGCCTCAGGCTCCGCACTGGCTTCTGGTTCAGCGGCCGGTTCCGGCTCAGGGGCTGGTCCTTCCTCTTCTAACTGGCGCACCCGGGCTGCGAGGAGGTTGCCCATGCTTTGCAGTGGGCCGTTCATCACTGTGACCATCCGTGCGATGGGCGATTGCAACTGACCCAAGAGCATGGCTAACAAGATTGGCTTGGGCGGGAGAGCGGCCAACCTGGTGAACTCCGAAGAGGACATCGGGGCATCGTCGCCCATGACCGATCCGATGATGGCCAGGGTCGTTCCGCCAGTGCGGATAAAGTCCGCCATGGCTTTGGCGGCTTCAACTGGGTCGTCATATCCCAGGGCGATGGCTGTTGGGCCATCAATGATCTCTTTCAATTGGGGTTTTTGGGCTCCATCTGCCGCCAGGGATAGCAGCGTGTTCTTAACGATAGTGAAATCTACGCCGCCGGCCTTCATGGCCCGGCGTAATTCAATCATCTGATTCACCGAGATGCCCGAATATCGAGTGGTCATCGCGATGGTGCTGCGCTCTATGCGGCCTTTGATGTCCTGGACCCGGTCTATCTTTTGCTGGGTCGGCAAATCCATCCTCCACGTTCCCTCTGATTTCTCCAGGCTAGTTGATACTGGAGGTAAGAGGTAAAAAATCCCTACGCCACAAACGCGGCGCAGGGAATCATCCGGTTACTCCGAAAATCTCACCATCGCGCCTGTGCGGGCGGCTTTCGCATTTAGCCCCCAAAGGGGACCCGCAGTCTCTGGCTTGTTACCTTTAGATTGTAAACCCGATTTTAGTGACCGGGCGCCGGGATTATTCCGGCGATTCCAAAGCCTGCAGGGCAGGCAGGTCCAACGACACGCTAGGACCCATGGTTGACGTGATGTATGCGGATCGGAAGAAAGGCCCCTTGAGGCTCTCAGGCCGATCTCTAACTATGGCACTGGCCAGGGCTGCCAGATTATCCACCAATTTGTCAGCTTCGAAACTTACCTTGCCAACCGAAGAGTGGATGATTGCCGTGCGGTCGGTCCGGTACTCGGTCCTTCCGCCCTTGGCCTCTTGAATCGCCCGAGGAAGGTCCTGGGGTTGGACCATGGTACCAGAACGGGGATTAGGCATCAGGCCTTTGCGGCCTAGGATACGGCCCAATTTGCCGATCTTAGGCATCACCTGAGGAGTGGCAAGCCCGACTTCAAAGTCGTCCCAGCCACCTTCGATCTTTTCGATAAGGTCGTCTTCGCCAACGAAGTCAGCACCTGCGGCTCGGGCCTCTTCAGCACCCTCGGCTCCAGCGAATACCACCACGCGAATGGTCTTGCCCAGCCCGTGGGGCAGGGAGCAGACGCCGCGAATCATCTGGTCGGCGTGCCGCGGGTCTACGTTGGTTCTTATGTGTAGCTCAACGGTCTCGTCAAACTTGGCGGTGGACACTTCCTTGAGGAGTGCCATGGCCTCCAGAGGCTCATAGTTCCTCTCCAGGTCCACCTTTTCCGCGACAGTGCTAAACCGCCGGCTGTGCTTGACCATGTCTGCTATTCTCCTACGTCGATGCCCATGCTGCGGGCGGTACCGGCAATAATCTGCATCGCTTCTTCGACGCCACCCGCATTCAGGTCGGTCAGTTTCGATTCGGCGATATCTCTGAGTTGCTGTTTGCTAATGCTGCCCACGCTGCCTTCGCGGAACTCCGAGGCCCCTTTCTCGACGCCAGCGGCCTTGCGCAACATGTCCGACGCCGGGGGAGTGCGGGTAACGAAGGTGAATGACCGGTCTTCATAGACGGTCAGGTGCACTGGGACGATGGACCCGGCCTGGGTGGCCGTCTTGGAGTTGTATTCCTTGACGAAGCCCATGATATTTACGCCGTGTTGGCCCAACGCGGGCCCAACCGGAGGGGCGGGCGTCGCCTTTCCCGCTTCCAACTGTAACTTGATAATGGCTCTAACTTTCTTCGCCAACGGGGGCTCCTTCAGATTCTCTCTTGATTAGGTTCGTCCTGGCTACCAAGGTTTAGATCCGCTCCACCTGGAGGAAATCCAGTTCCACGGGTGTTTCGCGCCCGAAGAAGGATACCATAACGCGGACCTTCCCTTTGCCTTCGTCCACATCGTTGATAGATCCGATGAAGTCGACGAAAGGACCCTCGGTGATTCGCACGGTCTCGCCGCGCTCCAGGCCGATATTCACGCGGGTGGGGTCTGAGTCCACCTGCTTGAGGATATCTTCCATCTGCTTATCTTCCAGGGCCACCGGTTTAGGCCGCTTGTCGTACTCGTCTTCAGTGGAGACGAACCCGGTGACGCCTGGGGTGTTGCGAACGGCATACCAGCTTTCGTCATCCATGGTCATTTGGACGAGGATGTAGCCGGGGAACAGCTTCTTGCGCTCAGAGCGCCGCTGGCCGTCTTTGAAGACTACTTCTTCTTCTGTGGGAACCAGTACCTCGTTGATCCGGTCCTGCATATCCAGGCTTTGGATTCGCAAGCGGAGGTTCTTCTCCACCAGGTCTTCCTGGCCTGAGTAGGTGTGGACGATGTACCAACGGGGACCCTGGGTTTCTTCGGTTTCCGATGTATTGCTGGTAGTCATGATGCTATATCCGATGCTGGGTCAAGCAGAAATGGGCAACGCCCTGAGGCGCGCGCCATTCCCACGATTAAACATTACTAATGAAGCTATTCCTGAGATCCCGTTTCCGGGTTCCCTTTTACGAACCTACCTGAAGATTATCCGGGAGAATAGCTCGGCAAATACCCGGTCCAATCCGCCTAGGAAAAACCCGGCTGCGATGGCTAACACAATGACCACCACGGTCAACCGTGCGGTCTCTTCCCGGCTGGGCCAGACCGACTTCCGCAGTTCCGAGTAGGTTTCCTGCAGAAAGGTTACCGGGCCGACACTCCCGCCACCGGACGGGGCGACGATGCGTTGGCTGCGCGTTGATGCCCTAGCCATTGAGTGCTACCTCACTTCGCGGTGGGTCTTGTGCGAACGGCACCTGGAGCAATACTTGCGCAACTCCACCCGGTTGGGGTCGTTGCGCCGGTTTTTCACCGTGGTGTAGTTCCGTTCGCGACAGTCGCCGCATTGCAGCGTGATGATCTGGCGGACGTCGGCTGTTTTTCTGGCCATGACTTATGACACCACCTTGGTGATAACTCCGGAACCCACGGTCCGCCCGCCTTCGCGGATGGCAAATCGCATCTGCTCTTCTATGGGCACGGGGCTCATCAGTTCGATCTCCATCTTTACGTTGTCCCCAGGCATGACCATCTCAACACCCTCGGGCAGTGTGCACTCGCCGGTGATGTCGGAGGTCCGGATGTAGAACTGGGGCTTGTAGCCGGAGAAGAAAGGCGTGTGCCGCCCGCCTTCGTCTCGGCTAAGTATGTATACCTCGGCTTCGGCTTTGGTGTAGGGCTTCATCGTGCCCGGCGCCACCAATACCTGTCCGCGCTCCACCTCTTCCCGGTCCACGCCGCGGAGCAGGATTCCTACAGCGTCGCCTGCTTCGGTGGTGTCCAGGTTTTTGTGGAACATCTCCAGGCCGGTGGCCACGGTCTCACGAACGTCACCCCAGCGGATGATCTCTACCGGGGAGCCCACTTTCAGAGTGCCGCGCTCGACACGGCCGGTGACCACGGTGCCACGGCCCTTGATGCCAAATACGTCCTCAATGGGCATTAGGAACGGTCGGTCTGTCACGCGCAGCGGCATGTCGATGTAGTCGTCCATAGTCTTGACCAGTTCAAGGACCTGGCTTACGGATTCTTCATCGCCTTCGAGGGCCTTCAATCCGCTGACGCGGACGACAGGAGTGTCGTCTCCGGGGAAGTCATAGCGGTTCAGTAGATCGCGAATCTCAAGTTCCACCAGTTCCAGGAGCTCTTCATCGTCCATCATGTCGACCTTGTTCAGGGCAACGACGATCTTGGGCACCTCAACCTGGCGAGCCAGGAGGATGTGCTCCCGAGTCTGGGGCATGGGGCCGTCTGGGGCGCTCACAACTAGGACCGCGCCGTCCATCTGGGCTGCGCCGGTGATCATGTTCTTGATATAGTCGGCGTGACCAGGGCAGTCTACATGGGCATAATGCCTGGTATCCGACTCATACTCCACGTGGGCGATGGCGATTGTTACGCCACGGGCTTTCTCTTCAGGAGCATTGTCGATGCTGTCCATGTCGAGATAACTGGCAAGACCCTTGTCTGCCAGCACCTTAGTAATGGCCGACGTCAAGGTAGTTTTACCATGGTCCACGTGGCCGATTGTGCCTACATTTACGTGTTCCTTGGACCGGTCGAATTGCTGCTTAGCCATCTCTTAGGTGTCCTCCCTACTACTCTTAACTGAGGCCCATATTTTGGGCCGATTCTTGCTGGAGCCCAGAGGCGGGATTGAACCGCCGACCCCGTTCTTACCAAGAACGTGCTCTACCGCTGAGCTATCTGGGCTGATAGATTAACGGCTGCCTGGTGCCTTAGATTTACTGATGCTATTTTCCTTCACTGGTCAGCACGGGCACTGGTCCGCACTGGTCCGGAAAAGGTTTTGGTGGAGGGGGCAGGATTCGAACCTGCGAAGCCCTTCCGGACGCCAGATTTACAGTCTGGTGGCTTTAACCACTCACCCACCCCTCCAGGCATGGGAATTTTCGCATAGACCAACGTACTGGTGCAATCGAGGCTCCAGATACAGGTCTCAATCCTCGGACGGACATCTAGATACCACACACTAAAAAATAGCCCCGCATTCGTGGGGCCATTTCGTAACCAGAAATCTCCTAAAAGTATATAAATTTGACTGGAAAAAGTCAATCGATTTCACGCTCAGGGTTGACGAATTTCGGCGGCCTTGCCAGCCAGCCCCTTCATCTTGACTCGGTGAGTGCCGTAATCTACACTTCCAGGCACGGCCCAGCAGCCTGTTCTATCACGGTTGGGGGCTCAAATTCCCTTGTCCAAAATTTCAGATCGAAAGCCGAACGACCCACTAGTGCGCCTAAGATAATGTCGGCATCGCGAGCAATATGGACCTCAAAGATTACATCAGGGACGTGCTTGATTTCCCTGAGCCGGGGATTCTGTTCAAAGACATCACACCTCTTTTGGGCGATGCCAAGGCGTTTAATCATACGATCTCCCGGTTGGTGGAGCATTACAAAGACTTTGATTTCGATGCAATAGTTCCTGTCGAATCCCGCGGGTTTCTGTTCGGGGCGCCATTGGCCCGCGCATTGGGCAAGGCCATCGTGCCAGTCCGGAAACCAGGCAAACTCCCCGCTGCCACGCTCTCCGCGGACTACGAACTGGAGTACGGGTCCAACACTTTGGAGATTCACGTTGACGGCCTGAAGAAGGACCAGAAAACCCTGATAATCGACGATTTGCTGGCAACCGGCGGAACGCTCGCGGCATCCGCCAAACTGGTTGAGATGGCGGGCGGAGTTGTGTCCGAGATTGCCGTGATTATCGAACTGGCGTCTTTGGAAGGCAGGAAAAACCTGTCGGCGTACAATATCCACTCGATGCTCGTTTACTGAGCTGAAAATCTCGATCAACCGAAGCGATTTATTTCTTCCCAAGTAGAGGAAGGTCAGAATGGGGGCGTAACCCCGACACGGACCAGATTAAGGAGCATTCATGGCTAACGACATCAAAGTAGGGAACGTGGAGATCTCATTCGTTCTGGATATGCTCCCGCCGCCGCGAGATCCCTCAGCGATGTTTCCTACCACCGATACCCACGATTGGGAGCCGTACCACGACGCCCTGGAAGACTGCCAATTACAACTGTATTACGGGCATTTTTACCTGCGCAGCAAGGGCCAAACGATCATGGTAGACACCGGCATGGGCCCCGGACCGCATCCCAGCCGGGACAACCGCACCGGAGACATGCTGAACCAACTCAAGATCTCTGGAGTTAATCCGGAAGATGTTGACCTTGTTGTGATCACCCACATGCACATAGACCACGTTGGCTGGAACGTGGACTACACTGCTCCGGAACCCAAGCCGTACTTTCCCAACGCCCGTTACCTGGCGCCTCGTTTGGACTGGGACCATTTCACCAAGCCGGAATTCGCCGCCAACGCTCCCTGGGTCGAAGAGAATATCCTACCGTTGGAAAAGATGGGCCTGCTAGAACTGATCGATGACGGACATGTGGTTAACGACGAGATCACGGCCATATCCACGCCGGGCCACACCCCGGGGCACATGGTGTTCAATATAACTTCCCAGGGCGAGAAGGCCATGGTGGTGGGCGACCTGCTGCACAGCAAAGTGCAGGTGGAACGGCCGGAATGGACCGCTGGAGTAGACACCGACAAAGAAGCCAGCCAGAAAAACCGCATGATGATCCTGGACAAGGCTGAATCAGAGGACATCGTGATCGCTGCCGGTCATTTCCATCCAGACGACCACATCGGCAAAGTGGTCCAGTTGGAAGGCAAACGTTACTGGCAGGTCATTAAGTAGCTGACAGCTATCAGATCTCAGCCGTCACACTGGAGATATTTTGAGCCCGGAAGACGGACCAGAAGAACAATCAAACGACGATCCGCAAGGGATGGCCAAAGACCTGGACCAAGCTGCCTTGGATTTCCGGCAGCGTTACTACGGCCCGGACAATAACCCGGTCCCGCCGGCGGCGATGGCCGAACTGGCGCCTGAGGTAATGCGCCTGGTGGACTCGGTTATCTACGGTGAGATCTACAACCGGCCGGCCGTTGACTTGAAAACCCGCAGCCTTTGCACCATCGCTGCGTTGGTGGTTTTGGGCCATAGCCCGCAGATGATCAAGCGGCACATCTCTGGCGCGCTCCACATAGGCGTCACCCGTGAAGAAATATCGGAGATCATCGCTCAGATGGTCTTCTACGGCGGCATGCCGGCAGCGGTCAACGCTTTTCGCGTGGCCAAAGAGGCCTTTGATGAATCGCCGGACGGCCTAACACCAGACGACGCACAGGCTGAGGGACCGGCAACCGTGCAATATAAAGAAGACGATGCGGCCTACGCCGCCGCCCCGCCGCCCGAACGCCCGGACCCCGCTGATGAGATTTCGGACGACGATCCAGACCAAAAAGGTGACGGCCAGTCCCGTCTTAGGCCCCTTGGGCAACCTCCCATGACGGCGCAAAAACCGCAGCGCCGCCCATCTGATATGAGTAGGAGAGAACGCGATGAAGTTGGGTTTCATCGGGACCGGCAACATGGGGAATCCCATGGCCGCCAATCTGATCAAAGCAGGCCATCAACTAACCGTCCACGACCTTCGGCGCGAGGCCACAACCAACCTGCTGGAGATGGGCGCAAGCTGGGTGGACAGCCCAAAGGAGGCCGTGCAGGGCAACGAGGCGGTGTTCACGTCCCTCCCCGTTCCCAGGGACGTGGAGGCGGTGGTCCTGGGCGAAAACGGAATCCTGGAAGGGGCAAGTGAAGGATCGGTCTTCTTCGACCTATCAACCAACTCTCCCACGATGATTCGGCGGCTCCATGGGGAGTGCGCCGCCAGGGGGGTGACCCTGTTGGACTCTCCGGTTAGCGGAGGCGTATATGGCGCCGCTGCGGGGACACTGGCGGTGATGGTCGGCGGCGATAAAGCCATGTACGACCGGTTCAAGCCAACCCTGGAGGCTATCGGCACCCACGTGGTCTACTGCGGAGACATCGGCAACGGTTCCGTCTGCAAGATCTGCAATAACTTGATGAGCATGGGCACCGGAGTCCTCTTGGCCGAAGCCCTCACTTTGGGAGTCAAAGCCGGCGTCGACCTTGGCATCCTGGCCGACGTGATAAACAACAGCTCCGGCGGCTCCAAGCGGCTGCTGGAGAAGTTCCCCCGGTACCTCTTCAAAGGCAATTTCGAACCCGGCTTTGCCACGGCGCTGGCGGCGAAAGACGTCCGTCTGGCAACCGACCTCGGCCGGGAATACGGGATCCCCATGGAACTTTCCAACCTGGTGGACCAGCGGCACGTAGAGGCTATGTTTCGCGGCTGGGGTCCGGAGGACTCGGACGCAGTGGCCAAGATTCAAGAAGAAAAATCCGGCGTCCAATTACGGCTGCACGACTAAGCGGCAACTCCGCTTTTTGGGAAAAGCACGCTTCTCTTTTTAAAACCATGCGATCAGACACCACATATTTCGGAGGACGGAATGACAACTAATGACATGGAACGGTCCAAGATAGTGGAGGCCAGCGATACCATCGAGGCCATCGAAGAATGCTATCGGATGGGCTGGAGCGACGGTCTGCCTGTTGTTCCGCCCGTGGACTATAAGGTCCGGGAGATGCTGGAGATGGCCGGGCTCACCGGCGAGGAAGAGATCATCTCATTGGAGATGCGGAACCGGGTTCTTACCTCCGAGAATGTGGCTGCCAACGCCGTTATGGCTGGCTGCTTGCCGGAGTACTTCCCAGTTTTGGCCACCACCTTGAAGACTCTTGAGGAAGAGAAGAATTTCGTTCACATGGCTTCGGCTTCAACTAGTTCCCCTGCCATATTGATGGTGCTGAATGGACCCATCAGAGACCAAATAGGCGCCAACTACAAGGACGGACTCCTCGGACCCGGCAACCGGGCGAACGCTGTTTTGGGGCGGGCCATCCGACTCTGTTTCATGAACGGCTTCGATGCCAGGCCGGGCACTCTGGACCGAGGGACATTGGGCAACCCCAGCAAGTACACCCTGTGCTTCGCCGAAAACGAGGAAGACTCGCCCTGGGAGCCCCTGCATGTCGCCCGCGGGTTCAAGAAAGAAGACAGCACAGTCACCGTGGCTGTGGCCTACAACCCGATCACCGTGAATGCGTCATACGGTCACACCGGGGAATCAATCTTGATGGCTATTGCCGATACCCTTAAATGTGCATCCATGGCTTTCCGGTACCCATCCCAGTGGGTCTTGGTCATTGGCCCGGAGCATGCCATCACGTTGAAAGACGA
Source organism: SAR202 cluster bacterium (assembly GCA_009392095.1). Taxonomy (GTDB): domain Bacteria; phylum Chloroflexota; class Dehalococcoidia; order Lucifugimonadales; family UBA3495; genus UBA9611. Next base: position 2,115 of record VFHF01000195.1, on the reverse strand, counting down.
CAACTGGACCCGCAAGGGAATCCAGGATTACATGATGGAGAACGCAGTCCGTCCCCAGAGCGAGCTTATTCGCTTGGGCATCGCCCAGGGCCCAGAGCGAGAAGGCGACGATAAGATCATCCGCCGCTGCGCCCAGGACCCCGAGGATATTCTTGTGCTCATGGGCGGCGGCACCGGCGGCCGGAACAGCGCCATCATCGACACCACTCGGTTCAAGATCAGGACCACCAAGATAGAGAACCCTAAAGGATAGCCGGTCTGATTACGCCTCTATGGTCTGCTGTTAACCCAGGCCGTTAGAGCCTTGCATAATGGAGGCTCCGGTGTATTATTATGAGAGCGCAATCTTCTCTATTATCCATACCGACTGGAACCGAAGCTAAATTAGTCTGGGAGGAATCATGGCAGAGACCGTTACAGTAAGAAACATGAGACTAGTAAATCCCACCGGAACGTCGTTGTCGTCCGGTGATTTTCAATTGAACGACCGCCCCGATACCCTTGCGGGCAAGACCTTGGGCCTGCTGGAAAACTCCAAGGCCAACTCGGATAAGGTCCTCCACGAACTTGGCCAGATGCTTAAAGAGAAGTACGACCTGAAGGACATTGTCTGGTTCAACAAGCATTCGGCATCCCTGCCCACCAAACCCGACGTGGTTCAGGACATGATTAACAAGGTAGACATACTGATCACCGGGATCGGCGATTGAGGCTCCTGCAGCTCGTGCAGTGTGCACGACGGAATCGAGATGGAGCGCTTGGGTCTGCCGACCGCATCTATCATCACCCACGTGTTTAACAACACAGCTAAAGCCATGACCCGCATGATGGGCGTGCCCGACTTCGAATACATCGTCGCCGAACATCCCCTCTCCAGCCTCACGGATGAGGAATGCCGGGAACGGGCCGAGACGCTGCTCCCAGAAGTGGAACGCATCCTCGTGGGTAGCGCCGCCGCCAAATCCGAGTAACCGGGCTCAACGGTTCACAAAAGCAACTCTAAAGAGTGCGCCCCGATTAATTCGGGGCGCACTCTTTTCTTTTTGAGGAATTTCCAAGGCGCCCGACTCGCCCACCATCTGCGCCCTTATCGCGATTCGACTGAAGGCTCCGAACCAGCTATTTCGTTCGCTCCGAAATCACCCATCTGAAGACTGATTTCTGGTTGAATCACTCTTGGGGCTGTGATAGTATCGCGTTTAGATTGTTACTGATTTCACGAACAGAATTTCCATGAATGAATTCGTGACTATGTCCACTGTAGAATCGTCCTCAGCAAAGCCTGCTCCAAGCCCGATCGATCAGGAGCCCAGCCTATGAGTGGGCTAGAAAAGCGGATCCACGACGCAGTCCACGGCCAGCCGCAGCCGACCGTTACTGTACTGTCGTCTCTGCTCGCGGTCGAAGACGAATTGGGTTACATACCCAAAGAAGCGCTTGATTTCGTGGCTGGTTTTTCTAATGCCACCGTCAATGATGTCTGGGCCGTCGCATCTTTCTACCCAAACTTCCGTTTTGAACCCCCTGCCGATCACGTGGTCGAAGTCTGTTGGGGCGCCTCCTGCCATCTGCTAGGCGCGATGGGCGTCTTCAAGTCCGTCCTGGAAGCCGCCGGCATGGAAGATGAAGGCGACACTCCAGACCAACGCCTCACTGTGAGAATGAACACCTGTCTTGGGGCTTGTTCCCAAGCCCCGGTTATGTCCATGGACCACCACTTGACCGGCAGGGTGAGCCCAGAGTCCGCCGCCCGGAATGTCGCTTATCTTTTGGAACAGGAAGGCCATGCCTGATAGTTCTCCAAGTAGCTTTTTAGAGATCAGCGAAGAGGCTGCCAAGCGTTGGGAAGCGCTCAATGCTGGCGAGCGTCCCTGGATCCGTATCGGCACCGCCATTTGTGGCGAAGCCGCCGGCGCGTTCGCCGTAGCAGACGCGGTGGAGACGGAACTGGAAAGTCAGGGCGTCTCCGCTGAGGTTAGCCGGGTCGGCTGTCTGGGTCTGTGTTTTGCTGAACCTCTTTTAGATGTCCAACTTCCGGGAGGCCACCGCGTTTTCTACGGCAACGTAGATGTAGATGATGTTTCTGAGATCGTTTCGGCCCACGTCTCGGGCGGC
>VFHF01000194.1 GCA_009392095.1 SAR202 cluster bacterium | reverse complement strand
AAACCGTTCTCTCCTAGGTGGGCCTTGGCTGCTTCGGTAATTTCCAGGGCAATCTCTTTCTCGCTCAGTTCGGTGCGGACTTGGTCCATCATCAGATCGACGATCTCTAGAATCTCGTCCCTGGTGAGCTGATGGAACACCACGGTCGAATCAATCCGGTTCAGGAACTCAGGCCGGAAGAACCGTTTTACCTCGTCCATCACCTTGTCTTTCATGCGCTCGTAGGCGCTGTCGTCGGTCTGAGCCTCGTTAGTCTTGGCAGTAAAGCCAAGAGACGTCTCCCGTTTAATCAAGTCTGACCCTAAGTTGCTGGTCATGATGATGATCGAGTTCCGGAAGTCCACCTTCCTGCCTCGGGCATCCGTCAGGTGTCCAGCATCGAAGATCTGCAACAGGATGTTGAAGACCTCCGGATGGGCCTTTTCAATCTCGTCTAATAGCACGGCGCAGTAGTTCTTGCGCCGGACGCCCTCTGTCAACTGACCGCCTTCGTCATAGCCGACGTATCCCGGAGGTGCGCCGATCAGACGGGCAACCGTATGGCGTTCTTGGAACTCGGACATGTCCAGGCGAATCATGTTGTCCTCATCGCCGAACATGAACTCGGCCAGAGCACGGACCAATTCAGTCTTGCCCACACCGGTGGGGCCAAGGAACATGAACACACCGATGGGTCGGCGAGAGTCCTTCAGGCCAGCCCGAGCGCGGCGCACCGACTTGGATACGCTGATGATGGCTTCGTCCTGCCCGATGATCCGCTTGTGGAGCTCCCCTTCCATCTGGAGGAGGCGTTCCGTCTCTTCTTCCGCCAGCCGGGTGACGGGTATTCCCGTCCACATGCTGACGACTTCTGCGATATCATCTTCGGTTACGACCCGGCGCTCTGCGTTCTCCCCCTCCTGCCACTCTTTTTCCAGAGTGTCGAGGTTTTCGTTCTGCCGCAATTCCCGGTCTCGTAGTTCCGCTGCGGCCTCGTATTGCTGTGATGCAATGGCTTCGTCTTTCTCTTTTCGGACCTGCTCCAAAACCTGCATGGCGTCCTTTACCGATGCGGGGGTGACGCTGCCGCGTAGCCGTACCCGGGAGCCAGCCTCATCTATGAGGTCGATGGCCTTGTCGGGCAGGAAGCGGTCGGGAATATAGCGCTGGGCCAGCAGTGCCGCAGTGCGAATCGCCTCGTCCGTGATATTTACTTTGTGGTGGTCCTCGTACTTGCTCCGTATACCCATTAAGATCGCCACCGTGTCATCGTTGCCCGGCTCTTCAACCCGCACGGGCTGTAGGCGGCGCTCCAATGCCGGATCGCGCTCGACGTACTTTCTGTAATCGTCCAGCGTCGTTGCGCCGATACATTGAATCTCGCCACGGGCCAGTGAGGGCTTCAGGATGTTGGAAGCATCAACCGCGCCCTCCGCGGCTCCAGCCCCTACGATCGTGTGAATCTCGTCGATGAACAGGACACAGTTGCCAGCGGATTTGATCTCTTCAATGACCTTCTTCAACCGCTCTTCAAATTCGCCGCGGTATTTGGTTCCCGCAACCAAGGCGCCCATGTCTAGAGTGACAAGACGTTTCCCTTGCAATGTGTCGGGGACATCTCCGCCGCTGATCAATTGGGCCAAAGCCTCAACGATGGCGGTTTTGCCAACGCCCGGCTCGCCAACCAGAACAGGGTTGTTCTTGGTGCGCCGGCTGAGGATCTGGACCATCCGTTCGATCTCTTTCTCCCGGCCAACGACCGGGTCAAGCTTGTCTGATTTTGCGGCGACAGTTAAGTCGATGCCTAGTTGGTCTAGGGTTGGCGTCTTGGATGTGGCCCGGCTGCCTTGGGCGCCGGTACCGGAAGTGTGGCTAAGGATGCGGTGAGTCTCGGCCCGGACCTTGTCCAGGGTGACTCCCAGGCTCTCGAGGACGCCGGCGGCTACGCCTTCGCCTTCACGCAGTAGGCCGATGAGCAGGTGTTCTGTTCCGATATAAGTGTGGTTCATTCGCCGGGCTTCGTCGACGGCTAATTCCACCACTTTCTTTGCACGAGGGGTAAGGCCGATCTCGCCTTGGGCTGGCTTCTCGCCACGGCCGATGATGAATTCAACAGCCGACCGGACCTTGCTCAGGTCCACGGACAAGCTCGATAACACCCGGGCAGCGACGCCTTCGGTCTCGCGGACTAGGCCAAGAAGGATGTGCTCGGTGCCGATGTAGTTATGGTTAAACCGCTGCGCCTCTTCTTGTGCCAGCGATAGTACCCGCCGCGCGCGTTCGGAGAACTTCTCGAATCTACTGCCCATTTCACGCTCCTGATGGGAGTAAGTTGAGGAACCCGTTTGATCCGGGTTCCTTTCTAGGGAAAGGTTCCACTACCCATGTCGTTGTAGTTCTTTTCTAGGGAAGGGTGCCACTAAAGCTACATTTGCCACAGAGTGTCGCAAATACCCAGTTGAGAAAGTGATTTCCTGCGGTCCGGTCCCGTTCGTGAGTACGGGACTTTGGCAAGGAATTCACCCTCACGCCCCTCGTGCAAATAATTATATTGGAGGCCCTACTATGTGTAAAGGCACAATAACGCAGAAAATCTGCTTAATGCATGCGTCCAACCGAATCGAATCCCAGCCGGAAACTTACTGGAAGACCAGCCTGTTCCGGGTCTTCAAAACGCGGTTCCGTTGGGAACTATATGCTCAAAAAGGAGTCCATTGGGTTGGACCACCGAGGCCGTAGACTGGGAAGGTGCAACAAGCGTGGAGGCTTCTGAGAGGATATACCTCCCGGCGGTGACCTATTTTCCCACTCCGTCGCCAGAGCAGTATCGTAGGCGCTGAGGCGTTTCACTTCCGTGTTCGGGATGGGAACGGGTGGGGCCGCTTCGCTAGAACCACCAGGAGATACATCAGCTACGCTAGTATGCACCATTTTTCACAACCCCGCAAGCCCGGAACACGTTTGCTTGGCGCCTGGTTATCCGGTCAATTTTTAATAGATTATATCGACTTTACACCGGCCGGTTTTCCGTTGGGTCAGGGTTGCTTGCTAAGCCTTTATTTTCCGGTTGACTTTTAGCGGACAATGCTGATTAAATCAACCAAAGAATCGGTAACGAAAGAGGTGCGTAGGGATGGGGAGAAGACTGTTCAAAGAACTTGAGCGCTCTTACGGCTTCGACGAAGTAGCAATCGTTCCCGGTCAGGTCACGATCAATCCCGAGTTGACCTCCACCAAAATGACCATTGGCGACCTGGAATTCGAGATTCCCATCATGGCCTCCGCGATGGACGGAGCAGTTTCCCCTGGTTTTGCCTCTTACATGCATGAGATGGGCGGCCTTGGCGTCCTAAATGCCGAGGGTCTGTACAGCAGATACGAAGACCCCTATTCGGTTCTGGAAGAGATTATTTCCTGCTCTCAGGAATCAGTAACCGAATTCCTTCAAAAGGTATATTCCGAACCCATCCGTGAAGAGCTTATCGGCCAGCGGGTCCGGGAGATTAAGAACACCGGCGCCACCTGCGCAGTATCCTTCACTCCTCAGAATACCAAGCGCATGTCCCCCGCGGCCGTAGAAGCCGGGGCCGACATGATTGTAGTCCAGTCCACCGTCACCACCGCCCGCCACATGTCCAACAGCTACCGCGGGTTGGTTTTCTCCGAACTTATCGACGCCCTTAAAGTCCCAGTGATTGTTGGGAACTGCGTCACCTATGAAGTGGCCATAGAGTTGATGGAAACTGGGATCGACGGCCTGTTGGTCGGCGTCGGCCCCGGAGCCGCCTGCACCACCCGCGAAGTGGTGGGGGTTGGCGTTCCGCAAGTTACCGCCACCCTCCAGTGCGCAGCAGCCCGTGAAGACTACTTCCGGCGTACCGGCCGTTACGTGGCGGTTATTACTGATGGCGGATTCCGTACCGGTGGCGACATATGCAAGGCCATGGTCAGCGGTGCGGACGCCGTGATGTTGGGCACCCCATTCGCTCAGGCCGATGAAGCGCCCGGCCGTGGTTTCAATTGGGGCATGGCCAACCCTCACCCTGAACTGCCCAGAGGCACCCGAATCTCGGTGGGGACCAAGGGCTCATTAAAAGAGATACTCTACGGCCCAACCGCCAAGACCGACGGCACCCAGAATTTTATCGGCGCCCTTAAAGTGGCCATGGGAATGTGCGGGGCTTATACCATCAGAGACCTGCACAAGGCCGAGATGGTCATCGCGCCATCTATCAAGACGGAAGGCAAGTTCTTCCAGATGAGCCGCTAGCGTCTCCTAAAAACAGCAACCTTGGAGAAGATATATGGCACAGGCGACTGGGACAATTGAGATCCTAGATCCGACAGCCGAGGATGTACCTGAGGAGCTGGGTCTCAGCGACTCGCTCCCTGACCTCAAAGGGAAAGTGGTGGGCCTGCTTGAGAACCGCAAATACCACGCAGACGCTTTCTTAGGCGAGTTGAAGGAAGTCCTACTAAAAGAATACGGCGCTGCAAAAGTCGTCTACGCCACCAAGTTCACCTACAGCGCCCCCTGTGCTGACGATACGATTCAATCTCTCTCCGATGAATGCGACGTGGTGATACACGCCATCGCGGATTGAGGCTCCTGTACAGCGTGGGGTCTCCACGACACAATAATGACCGAGTCCAAAGGTGTTCCGTCGGTTAGCGTCATCACCAGTACCTTCACCAGGGCCGCCAATGCCCGCGCCACCGCTCTGGGAATGCCAGGCGTTCGCATAGTGGAGTTACCCAGCCCTTTGGCCCCCCGCACCATCCCAGAGGTCAAGCAGATGGCCCACGACTTCGCCCCGGAAATCGTAGGGTTGCTAACAGGTAAATAGTTCGCCCCCGAAGGGGACAAGAATCCCCTAACCCTCTCCTGCTCGCGGGTTAGGGTTAGGGCGATTGCTACGCTGCAATCGGTTGAGTACTAGGAAACGTAGAGAGGCCATTTCGGCCTCTCTTTTTATTGCCCATATTGACTTGAGGCCCGTCCAGTCGGAAAATCCACCCCTGACTTTTCAATAACGAGGTCCAACGCCGTGAGTTCCGTCTCCCTAACTGCCAGACGGGTCGATGTGCCCGATTCATTCCAGGCTATCCAGGACTATTGCTGGGAACAGGGCTGGACCGATGGCTTGCCGGTTGTGCCGCCTACCGAACCCCTGGTGCGCGAGATGTTGGCCGGCTACGGCGGTGACCCCTCCTTGTCTCTCGGGACGATGCAGCCCCGGAACGCCCAGGCGGCCCTTGAGAAACTGGCCATCAACGCCGTAATGGCCGGCTGCCGGCCCGAGCACTTTCCAGTGGTTGTTGCGGCGGTCAAAGCGGCCCTGGACAAGGATTTCAACCTGGGCGGCAATGCGGCTACAACGGGCGGTGCCGCCCAAGTAGTGATCGTTAACGGCCCAATCGCCGAGGAGCTAGGCATCAACGGCGATGCCGCTTGCTTCGGACCTGGCTCAAGGGCGAACGCGGCCATCGGGAGGGCGTTGCGATTAGTGATCCGCAACGTTGGCGGCCTGATTCCTGGTGAGATGGACAAAGCCACGTTGGCCACGCCGGGCCGTTATAGTTTTTGTTTCTCAGAGAACGAGTCCCGCAGTCCTTGGGAGCCAAGGAATATTCAGCTCGGTTACGCCGAAGGTTCTAGCACCGTGACGCTGGCCGCGATCAGAGGCGTTTACACCATAATGGAGACCACTGTTTCCACCGGACTAGAGGTGCTTCAGACTATAGTTGGCAACATGAAGGCCGTGGGCATATCCAACTACTATCAGATTGGCACCGGCGCCCAGATAGTTCTGGTGATCTGTCCCGAACACGCTGAGGAGATAGCCGCCTCGGGTTTATCCAAATCTGACGTTCAAGAATTCATCTACCAGAACGCCCGGATGCCGCTTCATTCTCTGCTTGGCCGGGCCCACTACGGTAACCGCAACTGGCCCAGTTGGGTGGACGAGACTAACCCGGAGACCTTGGTGCCTATCGTCAGGTCCTCTGAAGACTTGGTGGTGATCGTTGCCGGTGGCGATGGCCGCCATTCTGCCTGGCTGGCAGGCTGGGGCGTAACCCGCATGGCCACGGAAGAGATCGTCAAGCAGGTCTAGCCGTCATCCGTCGCTCCACGAGTACAGTCGCTTCCACTGCGTGATTCTCCGGAGTCCCGTGGTTTTGGTCACCAGTAGCATCTAATTCCACTGTATCTGCCGTTTTCGCATGGAATTTGCGCCTGTGAATCGACGTTCCGACATCAGCGGATTGACCCTCAAATAAGCGTGACGGAAAATT
>VFHF01000193.1 GCA_009392095.1 SAR202 cluster bacterium | reverse complement strand
CCTTGGTGTTTGCCCCGGTTTTCTTGGAGGTCACTCCGCTGATGGAAAAGATCACCTAGGGGAAAGTACGTTCGAACAAAAAAGGGCCGGTCGAAAGACCGGCCCTTTTTATATCCGCTACGGCGAACGGCTGTGGGCGTATTGTCGCGGGGAGGAGGTGGAAGGAAACTGGGTACTATGGACTAACCAACTGGTTCTAGGTTGATTATTCGCCCGGTGGCGTCTTCACCGTCTACTTCCAGCAGGCCTAGAGTGCCTAAGACGCCCCGTTTGTGGCGGCGGCCTGGGTAGGTGGGGCTGCCGGGGTTCATGATCAACACACCGTCCCAGTGCATGACCAACTCCTCATGGGTATCGCCGAACAACACGACGTCTACCGGCTCTTTGAACTTGCGGGCCATGAACTCCCGCCCATCGCCTTCGGGAAGGACTAACTCGGAACCGTCTGGGCTAGTGGGAATCTTGGGGCCGGGCCATTGGATATCATGGATCATTCCGATGGATACGCCTTCGACTTTGACCACCCTGGTCGTCATAGCGAGACGGTCGCCTTCTTCTAGTGGGTCTTCGTAGCCTCGTACTGCCAGCAGAGGAGCCACCCCTTCCAGGTAATCCAGTACTCCCAGGCATTCAAGGTCGCCGCAGTGGAGGATCATGTCGACCCCACGTAAGGCGTCGAGGATCTTGACCGGCAGGTCCCGGCCGCTGCCTGCGGAGTGGGTGTCTGAGATCACGCCAATCTTGGTGGGCATTAAGCGTCGGCCTGCGGAGCAAGTGCCGCCATGGTGCGGTGGATGGCTTCAAGGTCAGTCCCGTGGGCGAAGTTGACGATTGGCATGTCTGCCCCTGCCTGCCGGAACTGGGCTAGTTGGTCACGGCATTGCTGGGCATCCCCTAGGACCACCACGCTCTCCATCATCTTGTCCGACACCGCGGCGGCGGCCTGTTCCCGGTTACCGGAACCCCAGGCGTCCCGGATGGCTTGGGATTCCGTGGCGAAACCGGCCCGGCTCATGCTGTCGAAATAAAAGGTCCCCATTCCGCCGACGTAATAAGCCATGTGGGCCCGCAACAGTTGTTCCCCATGGGCCAAGTCTTCTGCGCCGTCTGCCGCGTAGCAGAAGATGTAGGGAGAGACAGTCACATCAGAGATGTTACGGCTCGACTTGGCTGCGCCGATGCTGATCTGCTCCTTTAGGTCTGGCAGCCGGTCGCGGCTGGCCCAGACGGGAAGCCAACCATCGGCGAGCTCGCCGGTCAGTTCCAGGTTTTTGGGCCCCAAGCTGGCCAGGTAGATGGGAACGCGCTCCTGGACCGGGGGAGATATCATGCGGAACCGCTCCATCTGGTAGAACTTGCCCTCATAGTTGACCGCTCCGCCGGCCAGGGCCATGCGGATGATCTCTATATATTCACGGGTACGCGCCAGAGGGGAATCGAAGGGTACGCCGTGCCAGCCTTCCACCACCACTTTTCCGCTGCTGCCCAGTCCGAGCATCGCCCGTCCCTTGGATATGATATCCAGGGAGGCTATTGTCTGGGCGAGGATCGCCGGAGTCCGGCTGTATACGGTGGCGATTCCGGTGCCCAGGCGCAGGTTTTCAGTATGGCAGGCTACCATGGTCAGCACAGTGAAAACGTCCCGCCCCCAGGACTCGCCGGTCCAATACGAGTGATAGCCCAGGCCGTCCGCCTGTTTGGCTATGGAGATCAAGTCCTCGTCGGAAGTTTCCCGGCTGGCGTTGAGAAAGAATCCAATCTCTTCCATAGATGGCTCCCTTAGGTCCCGAGGCGGTGTTAGCTTTATTACTCCGGGATTATAGGGGAGAGGTGGACAGGCGCGCCAGGATAGGGGAGGTCAGTTGCGGCTTTCCCAGAGGGTGAAATAATCGGGGGAATCGCCTTTCAGGGCTTCCGCCATCTGCTGCTCGTTCAACTTTTGCGTTATTGCGGATTCCCGTTTCACTAGGTCGGCGATGGTGGCTCCCCAATGGTCTGATTCAGAGCCGTTGAATCCACTGTGTATCAGTTCATTCAGGCCATCTAGTATCTTGCCGGCGTGGAAGGTAAGGGCGCCACCGCTGACCACATAGACGACCACTGACGGTATCTCATCTTCGTCGTCTATCTGCACGCCGAGCCGGTCTAGGATGAAGGTCATGGCGATGTCCCGCACGGTTTCCTCAATGGTAACCGGCAGATTCATGAAGTGAGAAAACAGGAAATCGCTGGACGCGCGCAGCGTCTCGGAGAATTCTGCCTCTACAGTCCGGTAGAACTCCTCGTCAAAAACGTCGTCGGTATTTAGCAACAACACCTGGGGGTCGTCTTCCCGGGAGTCGATGACCAGGAATTCCGGTAGGTGCGGGAAGATACAGAGTTGAATCTCGGGACGCCTGCCGCCGGGCAATTGTGGGTTGAATAGCTGCTCCATGTGATCCGTTTTCTCCACATTCAAAACGGTTAGATAAGTGAAGAATCTCCTGGTGAAATGGACTTCCGCTACCTTAGTACTTTAACCCTACCCACAGCAATTATCCACCCAGAAACACATAGCCAAGTGACTCCAACCGCCGCACATGACAGTAACTGTTTACAGGATGCCTGAGATGTCGTTCATCTGTTGGTAGAGCCAGTGGTTGATGTCCTCACGGCAGACTGAATTTAGCATCCGGGCCGCTCGGGCTTTACGGTCTTCAGCCGACATCGTGATCGCTTGGTGCAGGGCCTCCATAGTCCCCTCGATGTCTGTGGGAGAAACGCTGATAGCGCCATCGGAAAGCTGTTGGTAAACGCCGCTGCTGTGCGACAAGACCAATACCCCGTCGCGGTTGTTGACCACCGGGCCTTCCTTGGCAACCAAGTTCATACCCTCGATTATGGTGTTAACCAGGAGCACGTCATATAACTTCATGCCGGCGATCGCCTGCGTGTAGTTGTTCTCAATGAACGGCACTATGGGCTGCCAGTCGTCCGTGCCGTGGTTGTTGTTGATCTGTTGAATGACCTGCTGAATTTCGTCCATGTACCGTTGGTACTGGCGTATATGGGTGCGGGAAGGCACCAGGAATGCTAGGAATTTGACCTTGCCCTTCAGTTCTGGATAACGGGTCAGCATCAATTCATAGGCCCGGAAGCCGCGAACGATATTTTTGTTCGGCTCGGCGCGGTCGATACGGACGATGGTGACGTCTCCGGTGTCGGCGGAAAGCCGGTTTTCATAATCCAGAGCCCGAGGGGTGTTGGCGATGCGCTGGACCTCCTCCACATTGATGGAGATAGGATAGACCTTGACAGAAGTGGTGCGGCCGTTCCGAGCGACGGTATGACTGGTCCGGTCAACGGTTACATCGGGGACAAATTCTTCGACAGTGTCTAAAAAGCAGCGGACGTCGCCGATGGTTTGGAAGCCCAACAGGTCGGTGGTGCACAAAGACTCACAGATGCGCCGGATGATGTAATCCGGAATCATATGCCAATATTGAGGAGTGGGCCAGGGAATGTGGACGAAGTGCTGAATCACAGCTTCCGGCACCTCTTTGCGCACGAATTCCGGCATCAGATACAAATGATAGTCGTGGCCGATGACTATGGGAGCCTGTTCCAAGGCCTGGGCTTCGGAGATAACAGCATTTGCAAAAGCCTGGTTCACCGGGATATAGCCGCTTTCCCAGGCATCATGGACCGCGGCATCTACATTGGGGTTATACGGCGGGTTCCACATATAGTGCTGCAGGAACCAGAGGAGAGGATTGCAAAGGATGTTGTAGTACTTGTGGTAAACCCGGCGGGGAGTCACCACGTAGCGCAGATTGATCTCGTGGCCCGGTAGCGGTGATTTGATGTGTGGGCCCTGGCCGTTCTCTGAAACGACCCGGTCGCCTTCGCCCATGGCGCTGGCCACCCAGGTGAATTCGAATTTTTGGGCCAGGGAATTGAAGGCGGTGACGACGCTGCCGCTGCCGCGCCGGGCTTCAGGCCAGCCATCGCCGGACATCTGGTGCTCAACCGGGCCGCGGTTGCTCACCAAGATAAGTGGCCGCTGTGAAAAGACGGCTTCGCAAAGCTCGGTCAGTTCGTTTACATCAGCCATGCTGCTTTCCTGTCAGGACCCTTTTTAGCATCCCGTAACTCATGTCAGAGACAAATTCAGTTGTGACTGTTTTGTTCCGAAATTATTGTATTTGTTAATTAATCCACCAAAATATGGCTATATTTTGGTAAATCGATGATTTTATTACCAAATAATGTCAGCTAGTCGACACTATATCTTGCAGAAACCCAATGTCAAGGAGAGTAGGTTGGCCAATGGCCTACACCCTCAGTCGGGCACTACCAGCCCAGCCAGCTTGGCGACCGCCTCGACCACTTCTCCCAACCCGGACACAGTGATATCCGGCTCCGTTTCTGCGTCGTCTGGGTCTTCCCTTTTATAGAACCCGGTGATCCAGATAGTCTTCAGTCCACACCGTTTGGCGCCGACCACGTCGTTTAAAACATGGTCGCCTACGTGGATGGTCTGTTGCGGCGTAGCATCCATTGCCCGGAGGGTCATCATGAATATCTCCCTGCCGGGTTTGGCCAGCTTTACCTCGTCAGAAAAAGTCAGGGTGTGGAAATAGTCCAGCATTCCTCGCTCCGCCATATAGCTGCGGAAAGTGAACCCAGGGGTCATGCCGGTGTTGGAGATCAACCCCATCTTGAGACCCATATCCTTGATCCCCTGAAGCACCTGTACTGCATCGGAATGTGCCGGAGGGGGGTGGGTCAAGAATGAGTCCGAGTAGAATTCGGCGACCTCATCCATCACTCCCGGGGTAAGTTGTTCGGCCAGGCCGGGTTCGATGTGATTGACGAAGATCGAGACCTGCTCGCGAAAGTCAACGTCCAGACCGCCGTTGCGAACATCTCGGCACTGTTGGAAGCAGGACATATAGGCTTCTCGGATGTGCTCGAGGCCGAATTTTTTGCCGAATTTGGCCAAGGCGGATTTAGCGCCTTCAAGCCGGACCTCAGCCCGGGCTTGCCCAAGATCTCGTTCATCCACCAAGAGGGTCTGCCACAGATCGAATGTAACGGTGGTGATATCCGCCAAAGCTCCCGGCTCTCCCTATCCACCCGGCCAAGAAGATCGATTTGAGTATTGGGCCGTAGGTCGATTCTACACGAAATACGTTGCCCACTAGGCGTGTAGATGCACAGAAAAGAGCAAAGCTATCTGCTGAGGCCTGCGCCGACTACAGAGGTGGGCGGCGGGTGTGCCAGTCTGTCGCTTGTTCGTAGGCGTGGGCGGCACGCAAGACCGTTAGCTCATCGAAGGGCTTTCCTGCCAATTGTAGACCGATGGGCAGTCCGGTGTCTGAGAAGCCGCAGGGCACCGATATGGCCGGGAACCCGTTGATGTTATAGGGCCTGGTGTACTGGGTAAGAGCGCCCACTACTCCAATTTCCTGTTCGCCCGCCATCACCCTGGCAGCCAGGATCTCCGGGGCGGTTACCGGCTCGGTCGGCCCGGCCAATAGATCAACATCGTCAAGCAGCCGTCGCCCCTCTTGGTCAAGAAGGGTGCGGGCCTGTTGCGCTCGGAGGTAGTCGGCGGCGCTGATGAATAACCCCGCTTGCAGGCGCTGGCGGACCGGCTCATAAAGCTGGTGACCGTCCTTTTCTAGAAGGTCCCGGTGGTAGGCGGTAGCTTCGGCCATGAGCACTGTGCTGGAGATGGCCTGGGATTGTTCGAACATTGGGAAAGAGACCTCTTTCACCTCCGCCCCCATGCTCTCCAACAGGCTGATGGCGTCCAAAACGGCCTTCCTCACCTGGGGGTCCAGCGGCGCATCAAAGTACTCCTTGGGCATGCCGATGCGCAGACCCTTAACGTCACCGGTAAGCGCAGTAGTGTAATCAGGGATCTCCACTTTGGCCGAAGCCACGTCTTTGGGGTCGTGACCGGCGATGACGTTCATGGTGATGGCGGCGTCTTCCACTGTGCGCACCATTGGGCCGGGGTGGTCCAGGGACCAAGACAGGGCAGTCAGGCCCCAACGGCTAACCAGCCCGTAGGTTGGCTTGAGGCCGACAATTCCACAGAGGGCGGCCGGAATCCTGATCGAACCTCCGGTGTCGCTACCGGTGGTGATGGTGCACTGGCCTGCGGCGGCGGCGGAGCCAGAACCACCGCTGGAGCCGCCGGTGACCCGGTCTGGGTCCCAGGGGTTGTGCATATGCCCGTAGTCCGGGTTCTCGCCCGTTGGGCCGTAGGCGAATTGGTGCATGTTTAGCTTGCCCAACAGGATGGCGCCGGCCTGGTGGAACTTGGCGGCTACCGTGCAGTCTTCTTCCGGAATGAAGTTATCGAAGATCTTGGAGCCTGACGTGGTGCGCACCCCGGCGGTGTTATACAAGTCTTTCAGGCCAACGGGGATGCCGTGGAGCGGACCCTTGTACCGACCGGCCTGGATGTCTTTCTCGGCCTGGCGGGCGGCGGTGCGGGACTCTTCCGCCAACAAGGTGATGAACGAATTCAAAACAGGCTCGGTGGCTTCGATCCTGGCGAGATGAGCGTCGATTATCTCGACTGGAGAAACTTCTTTCTTCTCCACCAACTTGGAAAGGTCCCCGGCGCTCATGTAGCAGATTTCCAGTGCGTCCATAAAAGTGGTGCCTCCCTGTTTTACGTGGCTTACCTGGTGTCGATGGCGTACTAATCCGTGGGCGGAATGAAGGCCATCTCGGGCTCCGTGCCAGAAACATCTATCTTTTTGATGACGTCGGCGCTCAAATAGACGCCGCGCACCTGTGAGTAGAGCTCGTCGAGATAGGCCGGTTCACCATTTACGCCAAGCAGTTCGGCAAGGCGCTCGAACTCTTCCCGGGATAGTGGTTTTTCTGAAGCCATAGGGTCATCTCCAATAAGCCGCAGGTTTGAGCCGCAGTCATTATGGCCGAGCTTATAACTTATGGCAATCACGCTCAGCAGAGACGGTAAAAGGAGTTCCTACCCGCCCTTGTCCGGCCACTTGGAAATAAGGGGCATGTTGATATAATTTAACGCGGCGATTTCTGAGATGGACATACAAATTCAAATTGCAATCCGATAATAATATCCCCTGGAGTTCGGGCGAATCCGGCGAAAACCCATTGGATCCAACGATGGGTCAGTCGCCGCAGGCAGGGCAAGGCGGGTCCTATTGTGCCCGTTGTGAACGTCAGTGGGGATCCGGACAGAACTTCTGTCCGGGTTGCGGCCATCAACCCCCCGGATTCGCTATTCCCTCTGACCAATCCGGTGAAATGACATCCACGGAGCTCTCATCCGATTCCGGCAGCGCTGCCATTGGGCGAGCGCCCCACCGAATGGGAGGGGTTACCTGGGGCGGCTGGCAGATAATCTTTGGCATCGTTCTGGTGATGCTGTCCCTGTTTTCGGTGGCCTCGGCTGCGTTGGTCCTCGGCTCGTTCTATCCGGAGCAGGAAGATGCGGTGTCCACCTGGATCAGCGTTCATCTTATGGCTCTGGCCATCATTGGCACTGTTTGGTACCTGGGCCTTCGCCACTGTAGATACCCGTTGGCTGTATTGCGGCTCAGCAGAGTCACCTGGCCACGGAAACGGACCGTCCTGCTGATGTTCGGAGTTCTGGGCGCGAGCTTGATTAGCACATCCATCTATTCAGGAATCGTCGAGTGGTTGGGCGTGGATGAACTAGCCATACCGGTGATTGAGTCGGACATTTTTTTTGACGGCCCAGCCGTTTTGCTGACTTTTCAGGCCCTGGCCTTCATCACGCCCATGAGTGAGGAGTTATTCTTCCGTGGGTTCATTTTCCGTGGGCTGCTGCCCAAGATGGGGCCTTGGTGGGCGATCGCAGTTAGCGCTTTGTTATTCAGCGGCTTCCATCTTTCTGTAGGAGTGCTGATCCCCATCTTCATCACCGGATTTTTGTTGGCGTGGCTGTATTGGAAGACGGGCTCGCTGTGGGCGGCCATCGGCGCCCATGCCGGCCAGAACGCCCTCGCCCTGGCCGCTCAGGCCTTCAGCTAAAAAAATCGAGGCTGGAGATTTCAGCCGAGAGTCTAGGGGTAGACACCGGTGGGGTTGTACGTTAAATTTGCCTAAACCGTAGGCCCACTTTCTTGTCGTATCCGGGCCGGGAGGATGTCAGGTCCCAGGTATGGGCGAATCTCGAATCAGGCGTATGTTTGATGCAGTCCGGGAGCAGAAGCGTCCCGGACTGATTGTATTTGTGACCGCTGGTTTCCCCGATATGGAAGCCACGATGGAGTTGGTTCCAGCCCTGGTTGAGGCCGGCGCAGATGCCGTGGAACTGGGGGTGCCATTCAGCGATCCGCTGGCAGAGGGGCCGGTGATCCAGGAGTCCAGTTTCCGAGCCTTGCAGAACGGCACCAGCTTGGAAGACTGCTTGAAAGCGACCGAGGCCCTGCGGGCAAAGGTACCGGACACACCGTTGATCTTGATGGGTTATTATAATCCCATCTACACCTACGGTTTGGTCCCGTTTGCCGAGCGCTGCCAACAGGCCGGCGTGGATGGCCTGATTGCTGTGGACCTTCCTGGATTCGAAGCAGCCCCGCTGATCTCGGAATGTCGATCTCGGGATATCTCAGTCATTCCGTTGTTGGCGCCCACCAGCACCGACGAAAGCATCAAAGACGCCTGTACCGGGGCCAGCGGGTTCGTCTACTGCATCAGCGTCACGGGGGTAACGGGCGCGCGAGAGCAAGTCTCCGGGCGGAGCTTTGAGCTTTTGGACCGGGTGAAGACCCACACAGACCTTCCCCTCGCGGTGGGGTTTGGAATATCCAACCGAGCCCACGTGGAAGAGGTGGGAAATACGGGGGAGGCTGCGGTGGTCGGTAGCGCTCTCATCCGGGTTATGCTGGAGTCGCCGAGAGAAGAACTGGTCGAGCGGGCCAGCCGGTTCGTGGCAGAACTGGCGGGCATCTCTCTCCCAACTTAAGGAGTGGTCTAGTAGATGACAGCTTGCCGGGGAATCAGAGGCGCGACGACCGCTGACGCCAACACAGAACAAGCCATCCATGCCGCAACTACCGAGTTGGTACAAGAGCTGATTGACGCCAACGGCCTAGAAGAAGACTCATTGGCCGCTGTTTTTTTCACAATAACCCCAGACCTAGACGCTGCATTCCCGGCTACTGCGGCGCGCAGATTGGCCTGGGCCAATGCTCCGTTGATAGACATTACCCAGGTGGTAGTGAAGGGTAGCTTGCCCCGTTGTATTCGGATACTTATACTGGTTAACACTGATAAGGAACCAAAAGACCTGGTTTACAAATATCTAAAAGGGGCCGAAGCCCTGCGCAGTTAAAGCAGGTTAGTAAGCTCTGTGCTGGTTGTGAGGGAGCCATGCCGCAGTTGCCGCAGGCTCCGGTAGTGGTGGGGTATTTCGCTTAAGGTCTGTCCCAGTTCCTACAAAGACCGAACGGAATACGAATAAGTCCACGGACCAAAGGTGATTTCTGAGATGATCGTTGTAATGGCGCCAGGCGCCGCACAGCCAGACCTGGATAATATTCGAGTACGGATCGAAGACCGAGGATTGAGGGCCCAGATCAACACAGGAGCCGAGCGAACAGTTATCGGCGTGATGGGGTCGATTCCTCCGGACTTCAAAGACGAGATGGAATTGATGAACGGGGTTGATGAGGTAATCATCATCTCCAAGCCTTACAAGTTGGCCAGCAAAGAATTTCATCCCGATGACACCATCATTAAGGTTGGCGACGCAGTGATTGGCGGACCCAAGCCCGTAATTATGGCCGGTCCCTGCTCCGTAGAAGACGAAGAGCAGATGGTCTCCACGGCCAAAGCCGTCAAGGCTGCCGGCGCCACCGTCCTGCGGGGCGGCGCTTTCAAGCCAAGGACCTCTCCCTACAGCTTCCGCGGAATGGGGGAGGACGGACTGAAACTGCTCCAACTAGCCAAACAAGAAACCGGCCTGCCAATCATCACCGAAGTTATGGCCACCGCTGATGTTGAGACGGTAGCCAAGTACGCAGACATCCTGCAGATCGGCGCCCGGAACATGCAGAACTACAATCTGCTCGACGAAGTTGGCCTGATCGGGAAACCGGTCATGGTCAAGCGTGGGCTGGCCGCCTCGTACGAAGAGTGGCTGCTGGCCGCCGAGTACGTGATGGCCGGGGGCAACGAGCAAGTGATTCTCTGCGAACGGGGAGTTCGCGGGTTTGAGACCTTCACTCGGTTCACGCTGGATGTGGCCGCAGTGCCCGTGATCAAACGGCTCAGCCACTTGCCCATCGTGGCTGACCCCAGCCACAGCACCGGAAAATGGTATCTGGTCACCCCTGTCGCTCTGGCGTCGGTGGCTGCCGGAGCCCACGGGTTGCTGATCGAGGTACACCCCAATCCTGACCAGGCCAAATGTGACGGCCCCCAATCCCTCACCTTCGAGAATTTTGACATTTTGATGGAACAGGTCAATGCAATCGCTTCAGTGAGGAAACAGCCAGTAACCACTGGCTAATCCAAACAAACCCTAGCGGTCAATCTAGGAGATCAAAAGAGAGGGCATTAGCCCTCTTTTTTATTGC
>VFHF01000192.1 GCA_009392095.1 SAR202 cluster bacterium | reverse complement strand
TTTCCTTTGCTGGTAAAGGCGGCAGCGGGCGGTGGCGGCCGAGGCATGCGGGTAGTGGAACGGGTCCAAGACTTGTATCCAGCCCTGGAATCGGCCAGCCGTGAGGCCGCCTCGGCCTTCGGTGATGGCCGGGTATTCTTGGAGCAGTACATACCGGCGGCCCGCCACGTGGAGTTCCAAGTGCTGGCCGACTCTTCCGGCAACACCATCCATCTTCTCGAGCGGGAATGCAGCGTGCAACGCCGCTACCAGAAAGTCATCGAAGAAACGCCCTCGCCAGCCCTAGACCAGAGCCTGAGAAATAAGATGGCAGCGTCGGCGGTAGCGATGGCCAAGTCGGCCGGGTACACCAATGCCGGCACCGTGGAATTCTTGGTGGACGCCCAGACCGGAGATTACTATTTTTTGGAGATGAACGCCCGCATTCAGGTAGAGCACCCAGTCACGGAAGAGACCCTGAAGTTGGACATGGTCGAATGGCAGACCCGCATTGCGAGTGGGGAGCTGATCGATTTCTCTCAAGACGATATCCGGCCGCAGGGTCACGCGTTGGAATGCCGTATCTATGCCGAAGACCCCTACGACAACTTCGCGCCCGCCACAGGGCAATTGTTGGCCTGGCGCCCGCCGTCGGGGATGGGCATCCGCCTGGACTCAGGCGTTACTGAGGGACAGGAGATCACCGCTTACTACGACTCAATGCTAGCCAAGCTGGTTGCCTGGGGAACGGATCGGCAGACGTCCATCGGGCGGATGCTCCGGGCACTGGAATCGTTCCCGGTGCTGGGCGTTACCACCAACCTACCTTTCTTGATTCGAGCCATCAGCCACCCGGAATTCCAATCGGGGGATTATGACACCGGTTTCATCGGTAAATACCAGGAACTGACCTCCCCACCGGAATCGGCTAGCCTGAGCGGGGCCGCGGCACAGATAGCCGAGCGATTCTGGCAGTCCGCAGGCCGCGCCAGCGGGAAAGGCCGTGGGGCCGCAACCTTACAGGACATGCCTGGACCCTGGCAAGGGCTCCCCAAGAGCACCTTACCGTGACCACTCGAAGGTTACAGCAGGTACACCCACCGGGGTCTGGTGAGGGCAATTTGTCCCCATCGGCTGAGATGATCGAGGCGCCCGCTAGCGATGGCGCCGAAATCGAGGTAAAGCTTTTTTCGCCAAGCCGCTGGGAGGGGAGCGTCCAACTACACGACGGGCGCACAGTCCCTTTCCTGGCCCACCGCTACGGCCAGCAGGTCCACGTCTGGATTTCCGGCGAGTCCTACGTCTTCAGCCCCCCAACCCCAATCGCCCGCGCCCGACGCTCAGGCCAACAAGCCAGCGACGACATAGTCTCGCCGGTGCCAGGAGTAGTGATAACCGTCCACGTAGCCGCGGACGACACCGTCACAGCCGGCCAAGACCTGGTGATCGTTGAGTCAATGAAGACCGAGCAGATAGTCAAATCTCCACGGGACGGAGTTGTGCAGAGGGTGTCGGTCGAGGAAGGGGACCGGGTGGATAAGGGGATGAGGCTGGTGGTGTTGGTGCCAGAGGTGGGAGAGTGAGGGGATTCGGCTCAGTAATCTATAACGAATAACCTATGAGAGGGTTGGTTCTGGTACGCAGCGACAACCTTCACTGAAATAATAAAAGCCTTCTCGCTTGAGTCGGTTCTTTTTAGTGATGTACGTGGTGCGGATAGGTTTATCGTCTGAAACCGTAGACGAAATCTCCTTCCAATATCCTGGATTCATCAGTCAAGAATTCAGTCATGCCGGCCCAAAAGGCGTTGACCTTTTCTCGGGCTGCTTCAACTTTCTCTCTGCTGTCGTAACCATCAGTTTCAAACATCCGATTGTCTGGGCTACCGATTCTTTGTTGGAACCAATGATGCCGTTCAGATCCAGACATTGGCACGACAAGCATGCGTCTTAAGTCCTCGAGCGATTGTTACATGTCGACCTGGCTATCTGCGTATGAAAACCATGGCATCGAATTTAGAAGGAGCGTAACCTACAGCGATGTGACCAGCACCCCCATTGGTCTCGCGCCCACTGAATAGGTCTCTAATGGTGTAAGTCCACCCATATCACTGTTTATGCGGTACGAAGCAAGGCGGCCGGTCGCCGAACCAACGGCGAAGACGAACTTTCCTTCAGGGTCGAGGCTGAACGCACTGGGCACAGCTTCGGTCGGCACCTGTCCAATTTCCGACAGGCGACCGGTGGAGGCGTCGACGGAGAAGCACGCGATGCTGTTGTGACCACGGTTGGGAACATAAAGAAATTTGCCGGAAGGAGAGATTTGAATCTGAGAGCAGGTGTTCCTTTGGGTGACACCCTCGGGAAGGGTCGTTATCGTTTGAAAGGCAGACAGGGTCCCGGCAGAAGAGTCCATATGATACGCGGTGACACTGCAGCCCTGCTCATCAGAAAAATAGACTATGTCCCGGGTGGGATGAAAACAGTAGTAACGAGGACCGAGGTTCCCATCCTGTTCAACCTTGAGAGGAGAGTTTGGAGTCAGATGCCCGGTGTTTTCATCGAACCGGAACTGATAAATCACATTTGGCCCTAATTCGTCCTTAACGGGTTCTAGTACGTTATCAAATAGTCGGGCGATGTGAGGCACATAAGCAAATCTATTGGATGGGTCGGTATAGATAGCGTGAGCGCCAATGTCTGTCGCCAGTTGTTCGGTGGCAGGGGCTCCCAACGATCCGTCATCACCTAGGGGGTGTATTGATACATGCCCGGCTTGATATTGAGCGGATAGCAAATACTTGCCGTTGCGGTCAGTGGATAAAGAGGCAGACCAGCCGTCAGTCGATACTGATCCATTCTGCGTAATATCTCCCGTGTTGTGGTCTATCCGCCAACTGGATATCCCTGGAAGGCCGCGTTGTCCGACGTAAAGAACTTTCCGGTCTGGGCTAATCGCCAGCAAGTGTGGCCCATCGGAAATGGGCACTTCAGCCTTCGGCGTTAGCTTGCCGGTCCCAGCATCCATGGTGAATACAGAAATCTTGTTGTCGTCCTGCGATGCGACATAAACATAAGTAGACATCGAATGTCCTCCTATTTATTCATTGATGCTTGCTAATGGACTTTGTTACTTTCAGGCGTCGGTGTTCCTGAACCGTGCGAGCACCCTTTTCGATGCAAAGTTAAGCGCTCTTTTGTTTTAGAGCGGCGACCACCTTTTCGGCCGTAATCGGCAAATCGGTTATCCGTACCCCTACCGCATCGAAGACAGCATTAGCGATGGCAGGCGCGACGGGTGAAATCGGGTTCTCCCCAATCGCTTTACCCTGGTAAGGGCCATTACCATCAGCAGCCTCTACCAGAACCGTTATCAATTCTGGGACATCCGGGATAGCCGGGATCTTAACGTCACCTAAACTCAATGTGGAGATCCTCCCTTCCTCAGACTGCAATTCCTCCATCAAGGCGTACCCCAAACCCTGAATGACGGCTCCATCAATCTGTCCTTGATGTCCTAACGGGTTGAAGATTGTGCCGACATCGTGTGATGTGACGATTCGGTTCACCTGAATCTCGCCAGTCTCTGGATCTACCTCCACTTCAGCGATTTGAGCGCAGAATGACGTTACGTCTGGTTCTTCCGCGGAGGTGGTCACATCGCCTGTGACGTCGGTCCCTAATGCGGCTACAGATCGTGATGCCAACTCTTGGATAGAGACCCCAGTGTTTGGTTCTCCATCAACGAAAACACGACCCTCCTTGAACACGATTCGCTCCTCGCCCCATCCATAAAACTCGGCTGCAAGTCTGGTGAGTTTCCCTCTCACTTCTTGAGCCGCACCTAGAGCAGCATGTGCGGCCCCTACGCTAGTACCTGCTCCCGCACCAGTGTCGAAATCGATCTTACCGGTGTCGACCTGAACCAGATCCACATCTTCAACTGGGATTCCTAGGTCCTCTGCTACCACCTGACAAGCTACAGTGTGGAACCCGACTCCAGTATCAGGGACCGATGAAAAAACAGTGGCTCGACCAGTTCCATCTACACGCACCTTGGCGTTGAAGACCGCTCGCCCCTGCGGGCGTTGGCCCAATGCGATACCACGACCAACATTAGGCTTGGGTTTCGGATCGTTCCATCCGCTTGATTCGGCGGCTGCCTGAAGAGTCTCCTCTCCATGCAAGTTACGGAACCTTTGGCCAGTCCCTGAAACATCTCCTTCCTGGACCACGTTCCGAAGGCGTAGTTCGTAGGGGTCTATACCCATTTCTGCCGCAATCATATCCGTATGTGACTCTACTGCAAACACGGCCTGTGGCTCACCAGGTGCTCTGTAAGAGCCACAAGGCACGTTATTTGTATAGACCATATAGCTATCGATCTGGAAATTCGGGACGCGGTAAGGGCCACCACCAGCCTGACGACTCCCATTAAGGTTGAGTGAGCCCCGGAAACCTCCATAGGCCCCACCGTTGTAGACCACCCGAGCTTGCCGAGCCCAGAACCGCCCGTCATTCTTCATCCCTGTCTTGATCGTGATAACGGACGGATGTCTAGGATTTCCAGCCATCAATTCTTCGATATAACTCATGACCATCTGTACTGGTCTGCCGGATTTCTGGGCGAGGGCATGAGCAACAGGAACATTCATGGCGCCTGCTTTACCGCCGAAGTCCCCACCGATCCCCGTAGGATTAACCGTGACTTGCTCTTCGGGCAGTCCCAGGCCACTCGCCAGTTGCCTCCTTAGCATGAATGGTTGTTTGTTATTCGCCCAGACCTGGACCTGACCAGAATCGTCAACATCAACTATGCAGCTATACGCCTCCATATAGCCTTGGTGGACCCAAGGAGTAGTGAAAGTGTGTTCAAAGACCAGGTCCGATTCCTTGAAACCTAGTTCAATATCTCCGCCTGACCAGGAATCGTGATAAACGACATTGCCGTCCGGCGTAACCTGACCTGATGGACTATCATAGGATGGAGAGCCATCATGGATCGCTGGCGCCCCGGGCTCCATAGTCTCTATCGGGTCGAATACAGCTGGCAATTCTTCGTACTCAACATCTATCAAGATGAGCGCTTCTTCAGCGATATCTGGATCAATGGCCGCCACGGCAGCCACCTTCTCGCCAACGAACCGCACTTTATCTTCCGCTAGAGGAGGCACGTCCCTAAGGAACCTCCCGACCCGTACCCCAAGCAAGTCCTGGCCGGTAACCACGGCGAGTACTCCGGGTAATCTCTCCGCTTTGGAAGTATCTATGCTGGCGATCCTGGCATGAGGAAAGGGACTTCTCAATACTTTCCCGAATGCCATGCCAGGAAGATGCACATCGGCTGGGTACAGATGGGCTCCGGACACTTTATCTGGTCCTTCTGCTCGAGTTACAGGCGTCCCGATAACATCGTAAATGGTCACTGTGGACCTCCTTCTAAACCGTAAGCACCACATTCGGGGCAAATCATCGACCTCTCCCTAGATGAGTGCTAATGATATGGAAGATAGGTAGCGCATGGCGGTAGTCTACACTGTTAATTAGATGTGTAAAATGTGGCCCCTGAGATTGTTCCACCAAACCAAAACCCAGAGAAGTCAACGCCCTTCGAACTCAAAATCGAATAAAATGTCGGCAAAATGGGAATCCAAAAATAAAACCGGGGCGATTAGACCCCGGTTTAGCTGCGAAAATTGGCAGGAGCGGGAGGATTCGAACCCCCGGCCACTGGTTTTGGAGACCAGCGCTCTGGCCAGACTGAGCTACGCTCCTGCGATGTGCGGCGCTCTAGAAGAGGCGCCTACCTGTATGGTGACGGCCCCTTCACACGCAGCGCCGTCTGTGAATTTTTTGGTGCCCCTGGAGGGAGTCGAACCCCCGACGCGCGACTTAGGACGCCGCCGCTCTATCCGCTGAGCTACAGGGGCATTATGGTGGAGATAGAGGGACTCGAACCCTCGGCCTCGGCATTGCGAACGCCGCGCTCTCCCAACTGAGCTATATCCCCATGCCTTCCCGCCAGACATTCCCTACTAGGCACATCCCAAGGCCCTTCCGGCCTTCCCCTAAGCGTAAGGGAACCAACTCGAATCGTAAGGCCACGGTCGAACGACTGTCAAGCGGACCACAGCCAATATCAGTGTGTCGCAGGCGACCCGACGCCTACTGGGACGGCGTAACGTTGACGCTCATTTGCCCCACTGCTAGAGTGAATCCTCATCCAGTGGACCTAGTTGGGAGTGAGCTCATGACATCTACCAAGAAAGACCCCATCTTAGTGGTGGTTCAACTGACCGGCGGCAGCGACTACATGAACATGGTGGTCCCCTACGCCGACCCTCTCTACTACGATAACCGTTCTACAGTGGGGGTACCTGCCGAAGATGTGCTCCAGATCAATGACCAGTTCGGGTTCAACCCAACCCTAGGCTCGTTCAAAGACCTCTTTGACCAGGGCCAAGTGGCTGTGGTCAACGGCATTGGCTATCCCAACCCCAACCGTTCCCACTTCCGGGCCATGGATATCTGGCACACCTGTGAGCCAGAGAAGATCGCCATGGAAGGATGGCTGGGTCGGGTCATCCGCGACATCGACCCCCACGGCGAGAACGTGCTCACCGGCGTGAACTTTGGCCGAGGGCTGCCCAGGGCCATGGCCTTGACTGGAGTTCCCGTGGCGTCCGTGGCCGTGTTGGAAGGCTACGGTGTTTTGACCGGAATAGGCGGTCAGGAACAACGGGCCCGCGCATTGGACGTGTTCGAAAGGATGTACTCCCCGGCCATCGGCACAGGCGCGACGATGGACTACTTGGGACGCACCGGACTGGACGCCCTGAAAGGGGCTGACATCCTCAAAACCGCTGCTGACAGCTACACCTCAACCATTGAATACGCCGAAACGGGCATCGCGCAGAGTTTGCGTGGTATGGCCCAGGTGATCTTTAAGGGCCTTGGTACGAGAGTTCTGTATACCTCTCAGGGTGGCTATGACACCCATGCCAGCCAGGTCTCGGTGCAGACCCCGCTCCTCAGCGACCTATCGGCGGGAATCGGCGATTTCTTCGCCGATCTTAGCGAACACGACGCGGCTGACAATGTGATGATGCTGGTGTTCACCGAGTTCGGACGGCGGGTCAAAGACAATGGTTCCGGCTCAGACCACGGCTCCGGGGGCGGTTGTTATCTCATCGGCCAGCCGGTAAAGGGAGGCACGCTCGGAGATTACCCGTCTCTAAAAGAAGAAGACCAACTGGACGGCGATTTACTCTTCAATGTCGACTTCCGCAGCGTCTACTCAACCATCGTAGACAAGTGGCTGGGCCTTGATGCCCAAACCGCCATCGGCGGCAACTACGAGACTCTAGACTTCGTGAGAAGCAACTAATCAAGGATTGACATGAAGATTGGTATCGGCCTGCCTGGGAACGTCCCGGGTGTTAAGGGGGATTTCATATTGGAATGGGCTCAGCGCGCTGACGCTGGCCCGTTCTCCACTTTGGGGACAATCGACCGCCTGGTCTACCAGAACTACGAGCCCTTCATAATGTTAGCTTCCGCCGCGGCGGTGACTACCAGGATCAGGCTCATGACCGGCGTGATGCTGGCCCCACTTCGAAATGAGGGAGTGCTGGCCAAGCAGGCAGCTAGTCTGGACGCTATCTCAAACGGACGCCTCACCTTGGGCCTTGGCGTAGGGCGCCGTCCCGACGACTACAAAGCCGCGCCCGCCCGGTACAACAACCGGGGCCGGCGGTTTGAAGCCCAGATCGCCTATATGAAACGCGTATGGTCTGGCGAGGATGTTGATTCCGACAACGACGTTGGGCCCATGGGTCCGCCGCCCGTTCAGAAAGGCGGACCTGAGATTCTGATCGGCGGCGGCACGCCCCAGGCCATCGCGCGGGCCGGCAGATTGGCCGACGGATTTTTGGCCGCGGGAACTCAGCCCGAGTCGGTAGAAGCATCATATAAGATGGCGGTTGACGCTTGGAACGAGGCTGGCAAACCAGGCAAGCCGAGATTGGCCGCCGTGGCCTCCTATGCCCTTGGGCCCAACGCCGCCAATGTTGCGGGCGATTACATCAGGCACTATTACTCGTTCTTGGGTCCGGTCGCCGAGCAAATGGCCCAGAATGCGGTTTCGTCCACTGAGGCGCTCACCGTCATGATCCGCGACCTGGAAGGAATCGGCATGGACGAGCTAATATTTTTGCCCACGGCTGCTGAGATGGGCCAGCTAGACCGCCTGGCCGACATAGTCGGCTAGACCATTCAACGAACTAAACCGGTAGTGAGAGATAAAGATGGAGAATAATAGGCAGGTTGCAGTATTCGGCGGTGGATGCTTCTGGTGCGTGGAAGCTGTGTTCATGGAGATCAAAGGGGTGACCTCCATCGCATCTGGCTATTCAGGCGGACACGTGGAGAATCCCAGCTATTATGAGGTGTGCGGTGAGACCACCGGACACGCGGAAGCGGTGCGTCTGGAGTTTGACCCCGGACAGATAACCTTCCCGGAAATGCTTGAGATCTTCTTCGCCACCCACGACCCCACTACTCTCAACCGCCAAGGCGCCGACCAAGGCGCACGTTACCGATCGGTGGTTTTTTACACCAGTGACGAACAACGAGAGCAGGGTGAGGCGTACATCAAGGAACTGGACGCAGCCGGCGATTTGCCTGGGCCGGTGGTCACTCAGATCGCCGAGTTAGGAAAGTTCTATGAGGCTGAACAAGAGCACCGCCAGTTCTACCAGAACAACCCTGGGAGCATGTACTGCCAAGTGGTCATCAGCCCCAAGGTCGCCAAGGTCCGCCAGAAGTTCGCTAAGATCTTGCGGTAGTTAGCCGCGGCCAGTTCGTCTCGTATCCCGTGCTGATCAACCCCGCCGGAGAACAAAGGACCCTCCTCAATGAATATCGAAGGCGGCCTTTTCACCGACCTTGTTGTGATTTTTGCCGCCGCCGCCGGGGGAGGCCTGGCCGCCCGACTGCTCCGGTTACCGGCCCTGCTTGGCTACATCGCTCTGGGCATCTTGATTGGTCCTGACGTATTGGAATTCGTCGATGACCCAGAGCGCGTTGAAACATTTGCCAATCTTGGCGTTATCCTGCTCCTTTTTGCCATAGGGATAGAAATCTCTTTCAGGGAGATTTACCAGCTGACCCGCGTGGTGGTGGGAGCAGGCGTCATTCAGATAGTTCTCACAGCCTCCGCTGTATATCCGCTTGGACTCTATGTTCTGGACTTGGGTCACGAAGAAGCCGCGGTCCTGGGTTTGGTGGCGGCGCTAAGCAGCACCATGGTTGTAATGAAAACGTTAAGCGACCGCGGTGAACTCCACAGTCTTCACGGGCGGATTCTCACCGGAATACTCCTGATCCAGGACCTCGCCTTTGTTCCGATAATTGCTCTCCTTCCAGCTCTGAGTGGGGAGGATTTTCTGACCGACTTGGGCTTCGGACTCCTCAAAGCAGTGATTCTGTTGGGCCTGATGATCATTCTTGGCAGTAAAGGGATTCCGTGGCTGCTCGCCCGGATCACCGGGTTGGGGTCCAGGGAGATATTTATCGTTACGGTGGTCGCCATTACCTTCGTCGCTGCCGCAGCCACCGAGAGTTTAGGGCTTTCCGCCGCGCTGGGGGCTTTCGTCGCTGGACTGTTGCTCAGCGAAACAGACTTCGGCCACCGGGCTCTATCGGAAGTAGTTCCCCTGCGCGACACTTTTTCCGCCCTTTTCTTCGTCTCATTAGGCATGCTCACCGATCCATCCTTCCTGGCTGATAACCTTGACCTGGTGCTGCCGTTGGTTGGGTCCATAATACTGATGAAATTCGTGATCACAACGTTTTTGGTGCGTGGTTTTGGGTTCCTTCCTCATACCTCCGTGTTGACCGGTCTTGGCATGGGGCAGATCGGAGAATTCAGCTTTATCCTTGTTGGGTCTGCCACGGCGCTTGGGATAGTTACTCAAGATTTCTTAACCTTGACGGTTGTCTCAGCGGTCATAACCATGGCGCTTACTCCTCTCATCCTGGCTGGGGGCTCTCAAGCCGTCGACCGGCTAGGGAACCGGGTGGCTATTTTGCGGCCCCACCGGCTGAGCAGCCAAAGCGCAGAGGACCAAGTCCCGCCGATGTACGGCCACGCAATAGTGTGTGGGTTGGGCCGGGTAGGCCATCTCGTCGCCGAAGAACTCACCGAGCACAAGGTTCCGATCATCGGGATCGACCTGGACCCATACGTGGTGGCTGAATGGAAGAATTCGGGACATCAAGTGATTCACGGGTCGAGCGACAGCGAGACGGTTTTGGATGTTGCCCGGGTCAAACATGCTCGATTGATGGTCATCAGCGTCGGGGACCCCATAGCGGCTTGGCTCACCGCCCAACATGCCCTCCGCATCGCGCCCGATCTGGACATTGTCGCCAGGGTCCATTGGCGGGACGAGGGAGAACGGTTCCAGGAACTGGGTGTGCAGGAAGTGGTCTGGCCTCAGATGGAGGCCGGCCTAGAGATTCTGCGCCACTCTCTGTATCGATTTCATACCGACCCATCGGAAATCGAAAACTTGGTCGCCAATCTGCGGGATCACTTGAGCTTCGGAGAGTCGGACGGTCTGGAAGCTATGATTGAGAGGGAGAGCGGGTACGTGCCTATAGACGATCCCGAACTTGATCACAGCGGCCCATAAACTGTTCTGGTCCAGGCTGCCGCCCTGGTCCCATCAGGACATTAGCCCGGTACACGAACATCCCGGTCCAAGGTGTCGTGGTCGATGAGCTTAACCGCGGTCCGAAAAGTCAGCGTTTGATCGAACGGCACGACCACGTTTTACGATTTCTTCAAGAGGAGCTTGAGGAAATCAACCGGTTGAGCGCACGCGCGTTAGCCGAACTGCTGTCGCCTCTGGAAGACCTGTCAATCGACACGCTCTTGCGGTGGGTCGAGGAGAACGGCGAAGACATCGCGGCAGAGGCGCAGGTCAATTTCACGCCGGGGCATCGCGGACAAGTGGCCAGGTTCGAAAAGACCGGGCATGGTCACGGAGGACACTCGTAGCGATTCGGGCACTGAAGCGGCTTCCCCGCGGTCCCTCCGATTTCGTGGTAGGTTAGATTGTTGCATTTTAGAATGGAGGCACGAAGATGCCGTTTGGGGGTAACGACTGGCTCGCGTTAACACAAGAGCCGACACTGGAGCCAGAGATTCCTATCTGCGATCCCCACCACCATCTGTGGGACAAGCGACCCGCCCGCATCCCTTACCAAACATATCTGCTGCATGAGCTGTACGCTGATTTGAACAGCGGCCACAACGTGCGTTCTACCGTTTTTGTCGAGACCAACGCGATGTACCGTGTCGACGGTCCAAAAGAGATGCGCCCGGTGGGTGAGGTTGAGTTTGTCCAGGGAATGGCCGCCGCCGCTGCAACAGGTCTTTACGGTGAGGCAAAAGCCGCGGCCGCCATCGTGGGACACGCCAACCTAAACCTGGGGGAAAGGGTCGCGCCGGTCCTGGAAGCGCTGGTGGCGGCGAGCCCCAATCGTTTCCGCGGGATACGCCACGGCCTCACCTGGGACCGTCATCCGGGGATTCAGAGCAACCGCTGGGATCTGGAAAGCCAATTAGCGACCTCAGAATTCCAGGCGGGAGCCAGGGTTTTGGCCCGCATGGGGTTGTCTTTCGACGCCTGGATGTACTTTCATCAATTGCCTGAGCTGGTGGAGTTTGCCCAGGCGATACCCGAACTGACCATCATTTTGAACCATATCGGTGGCGTGCTGCGCACCGGGCCGTACGCCGACCGCGACGAAGAGGTGCTGCCCATTTGGAGGGAAGGGTTGGCGGCGGTGGCCAAGTGCCCTAACGTCGTCGTCAAACTTGGCGGTATTGGTCAGCCCCGTACAGGGTATGACTGGTACGCCCGAGAAAAACCTATCGGATCGGAAGAATTAGCGGGGCTGATGGCGCCGTACATGAACTACGCTATCGAGCAGTTTGGGCCGGACCGCGGGATGTTTGAAAGCAACTTCCCACCTGACAAAGTAGGCCATTCTTACAACGTGCTTTATAACGCCTTCAAACTCCTGTCCAAGAGCTATTCAGCCACCGAACGGGCCGCCATGTTCCAAGGCACTGCGGAACGGGTGTACCGGGTGGAGTATTAAGTCCGCCGATAGTCCTAATCCCGCCCATGGTGAGCCTGTCGAACCATCGCTTAAAGTGATTAGTATTTCTCCAGACCCAACCAGGACATATGCATATCCTTTGACGGGCTCAGGACGAGCGGAGCATGGCAAGCATGGTTCGCGGACCTAAAGCGGCAGGGCGACCGTCTGGCCGGTCTGGGCGCTTCGGGTCACGGCCTCGGTGAACTCCATGTAGTGGAGGCCGACTTCGAAGGGTGTGCGGGTGATCTTTTCTTGACCGCGGATGGCGTTGCAGAATTCCTCTTCCACGCGCCAGTAAGCCCGGCCCTCCTCGGGGTTGTTGATCTCTTGCAGCTTGTCGTCGCCCCGTTGGCCACCGTAGACGTTTTGGGCGCCGTCCACGTGGAGCGTTCCCTCGCTGCCGTAGATCCAGACACCGTTGCCTGATGACAGGCCGGTCACGGCGCTGAACTGCATGTTGGCCATGGCCCCGTTGGCCAGCTCGGCGATGACACTCACGTGGTCGGGGATGGAAACGTCAACCACTTCACCGTTTTCCTCCTTTCGGCTGTTGACGTTGATCGACGTCATGGCGGTCACCTTGGTGGCGCGGCCTACCCACCGAATCATGGCCTCGTACCAGATGCCCATGTTCAGGATGTTGTAGCCGCTGAGATCCCGATCGTTACGCCAGTGCATGGGCCCGCCCTGTTCCATGAAGGCGTTCCCCAAAGACTGCACCGACACGCCGATTATGTCGCCGATGTAACCCTCAGAAATCTTTCCCTGGAGCAGCCGGTCGATCTTGAATGTCAGGGGAGACGGGACGATCTGGGAGACCAGGTCCGGCCGCTGCCTGGAGGCGTCCAGCATCTCCTGGGCTTCCTGGGCGGTGGCGGCCATGCGGGCTTCGCAGAGAACGTGCTTCCCAGCTTCAAGGGCGGCCAGGGTCAGGGTGCGGTGCATGTAGGGCCAGGTGCCGATGCAGACGGCATCGATGCTTGGGTCCTCCAGCAGTTCCTGCCAGTTTTCGTAGACGGCGGAGATGTTGAACTGGTCGGCCACCACCTGACTTGACGCCCGACTGCGGTTGGCTACCGCCGCAATCTCTACTCCGTCTACATCCTGGAAACCGGGGATATGCCGGTCTCGGGTGTTCTTCCCGGCCCCGATTAGGCCAAGTCTTATTCCTTCTGACGCCATGGTTGCACTCCCTGGGTAAAACGGGTTTTGATTATCGAGATTGATTTAAAGGGGCAGATATATAGCCTGCCCTGATTGGGCGCTGCGGGTGACTGCCTCGGTGAACTCCATGTATTGCACGCCCACGTCGAATGGGGTGAGGGTCACGGGTGCACCGCGGATGGACTCGATGAAGTCTTGCTCGACCCGCCATTTGCCACGTTTGTCGTCGGCGATGGGATGTTCCTTCAATTCCTTGTCTCCATTCTTTCCCACAAAGACCTTGTCGAAGGGCGGACCCTCCACTCTGATGGTGCCGTCGCTGCCGAAGATCCACAGTTCCGCGCCAGTTTGCAGGCCCGTAACCGTGCTCCAGGTGAGGTCAGCCTGGACGCCGGCGGCGAATTCGCATATGACGTTCACATGGTCGGGCACCGTTATGCTGCGCAGGACGCCGTCTTCGTCCTTCCGCTGATTGGTGAAGACACGGGTCATGGCCATAACCTTGGTGGCCGGTCCCACATAGCGCATCAGCGATTCGTACCAGATACCCATGCCCATGATGTTGTAGCCGCTGAGCTGACGGTTCTGCCGCCAGTGGAGCGGGGCCTCGGTGTTGATGAAAGTGTCTGATCTGTCGGCGCGGCCGTGGCCATCGCTGACTCTCAGATTCAGGGCCAAAAGCTGGCCTAAGTAGCCTTCGGTGATTAGGTCTTGGATGGTCTGGTCCACCTGGAGTGTCGCGGGCGCCGGGACGATCTGGGTGACCAAGTGGGGGAACAGGCGAGAGGCGTCCAACATCTCGTGGGCTTCCTGGGCGTCCATGGCCATGCGGGCCTCGGTGAGGACGTGTTTGTCGTTCTCTAAGGCGGCCAAAACCATCGTGCGGTGCATGTAGGGCCAGGTGCCGATGCAGATGGCGTCGATGTCGTCGGCCTCCATGAGTTCCAGCCAGTTGTCGTAGACAGTGGGAATCTCATATTCGCTGGCGATGGCCTCGCCGGACGCGCGGCTCCGGTTGGCTACGGCCACTATCTCAACGCCTTCTTGTTCTCGAAGGCCGGGTATATGCCTCAAGCGGGTGTTTGCGCCGGCGCCGATCAGCCCAACGCGAATTACTCCGTTCTCCATAGTTGCCCTCCCGGCCTTAACGGCACGGCTTCTCAGTCTGGGATTAAATCCGACTAATTCTAGGATAGAGGTCAGAATTAGTCCATAGGCGGCGGGTGGTACTAGAATACTGCTGGTTGTTGAGTTGGATGGACCAAAGAGTCTATGAGGGCGCTGACCACTTTAATCCAAGGGATCGTAAACGTCTTTTTCTCGGCCCGTTTCCGAGTCGAAGGGGATAGCATGTTGCCGTTTTTGCGGCATGGCGAGTCCGTGTTCTTGGTCCGGACGCGGTTCAGGTGGAATAGACTTGGGCGGGGAGATGTGGCTGTCTTTGAGCGCCCTACCGCTAGTGGAGCGACAGTTATAAAGCGGGTTATCGGACTGCCATATGAAGACGTCAAGATCGCCGGAGGGTCGGTGCACATCGACGGCGATTTGTTAGCCGAGGACTATATCCAGGGGGCGGACGACTCCAAAGACGGGGAGTGGTTCAACGGGCCTGATGAGTACTTCTTACTAGGTGACAATAGGGGTGATAGCAACGATAGCCGGGCCTTTGGGCCGGTGCCCGCGAGGCTGATTAAGGGGCGGGCTTGGTTCCGGTGTTGGCCGCCAGCCAGGTGGCGGCCTCTGCTCCGGGGTTAAAGCTTCCAGATATTGCCCACCTGCATCACCAGGTCTACATTGAATATGGACTCGGCAGGCCAGCCGGTCATCTTGATCCAATCCTCGAAATGCTCTTGCTCCACAGCTTCACACTCGGTCACGAGTTTGCCACGTTGGAGGTCGCCGTAGACTTTTAAGATAGTGGTGCGGCGGTCGGGGCGCCATTGGCTAACGGCGCTCAGTTTCTCCCGGAACTGCTCTTCCGTAAGTCCGGAAACATTATGTATCGCTAGAAATCGGGCCATATTGGTCCTTACCTCTTTAAAAGCTGATGGCTCAGAGCTGATCGCTGTCAGCTAATCCTGTGGCGGAGTGAATGGATAGGGAATGTCGGCCCCATCCTTCAAGGGCAGTACCACCGTGGCGCTGCCGGGCATGCTCTCCACTCCGTCCTGGGTCTTCATGCCCAGGTCCATCTCGATGAAGCCCATGTCGCCCTTCTCGTATTTGTTGGTCACCGTGGCCCAGACGATCAGAGTGTCGCCGGGAACCAGCATTGCCCGGTGCTCGAAAGCAGCTTTCCAAGGCCAGCCTTTGGGCAAGGTAAAGTCCTTTAAGTATTGGGGCACCACGCTCTGCTTCCAGGAACCGTGAACCAGGATGCTTGGGTTCTTGTCGTGGTTCATCCCAAAGTCCAGGTCGTAGTGGATCCGGTGGAAGTTCTCGATGGCCGCGCTCCAACGGAATAGGTGGGTGGGTGTAGGCGCGTAGATGTACTTGGGCAACTCATCGCCCACGTTCACGTCTTCATAATAGGTCTGTATCTTGTTCCGCAACTGATCGGCGGTGGGCCTTTCGTTGTGGGCCTGAATTTCTTCAGGCGTCATCTTTAGCAGGTCTTCTAGTAGGGCGCTCATACGGATAACCTCTGGGGGTTAGATAGTTGAAGGACTAACGACGAATCGATGACTGACGGGTGATGCAGAGCAGGGCTTTGTCTTGGTTCGTGTAGGTGATCTCACGGGTGATGATCAAGAAAGCCTTGCCGTCGCGTCCCACTCTTTCCCGGATGTCGTGGTAGCGGTTCTGGAAGAAGATTACGTCCCCAATGTTGGGGTACTGGTAGATCTCGATCTCGTTGCCGGCGTTCAGAGTCCGCACGAGGTGAGTGGGAATCTCCGGAAGCTCCCCGGGCCGCCGCACCGAGCCGATGCCGTCGGACATGGGGTTCTCTTCAAATGCCTTGGTAATGGCGTCTTCCGCGTCGGGGCGGATGCGCTGGGTCATGTAGCTGACCATGATTGGAGGCACGATGATCGCGCCGTAATGGGTGGACTTGGCGAAATCTTCATCCCAGTACCTGGGGTCTGGGTCCATCACTGCCTGAGTGAATCGCCGTAGATACTCAACGTCCACGGTCCCCCAAGACTCGATCAACTCGCCTGCCACGCCGATCATGGCTTTGACCTCTGGCGTGAGGACCGATGCAGTTTCGGCCTGGGCGTTTTGTTGGGCCTCCTGAGTCATAGCCTTTCCCTCCGGTGGATTGACGAACTCAGCCTACCCCAGGCTCACATATTCGTCAACAAAG
Source organism: SAR202 cluster bacterium (assembly GCA_009392095.1). GTDB lineage: Bacteria > Chloroflexota > Dehalococcoidia > Lucifugimonadales > UBA3495 > UBA9611. Next base: position 8,935 of record VFHF01000192.1, on the reverse strand, counting down.
GCGTCAAAAACGCCGTCGAAAGAGGGTCTGTATATTGGACTCTGCTTGTAGATTTAATTGGGCTGAGATACCATGACTTTCGGACTGCCGGGACCGATAATTCGCCGGATTCCCAACGAAAATCTGGGGATGAAATTGGAGCGTCACCATCCTGTCAAACTGCTGACCAGAGCCCGAAATCTGATCCTAGCCGTAGCGGCTGGTCTGCTGGCCGTGACCATTGGCTGTGGGAGCGATGCGACAAGTGTTCCGGTGGGATTTCCATCTGAAATCCCACCGGGAACTCAGGACGCTGTATCGACTGCCGTACCAACTTCTTCCGAAACACCCACCAAAAGGCCGGTCGTCCAGCGACCGATCGCCCAGGTGGGAGACCTTGAATTTTTGGTCGAGTTGGCGGCGGACCCAAAGAAGCGTATCAAGGGGCTCTCCGGCCGCCCATTCTTGGAAGCCGGAACGGGCATGCTGTTCGTCTTTGAAGACCCGGAGCGGCTTCGCTTCTGGATGCGGGGGATGGAGATCTCACTGGATATCGTTTGGATCAGCTCCGATTGCCGGGTGGTGGACGTGTCGGAAGATGTTCCCTTCCCCGACCCGGATACTCCGTCGGATGAACTACCCCGCTACTCCCCCGAGTCGCCGGCCCAATACGTCCTGGAGATCAACGGCGGCGAGGCGGCAGAATTAGGGCTGGGAATCGGCGACACAGTGGAATTTCTGGGAGGGCTGGCCGGAACGTACGGCTGCTAGCCTAGGTACTTAAAAAATAGCGAGGGACCTAACAGATGGATATCCTGGTTTCCGGGTCGATGGCTTACGACCGAATCATGGACTTTGAGGGCAAATTTTCGGAACATATCTTGCCCGACCAGTTGGACAATATCAATGTCAGCTTCACGGTGAACAGCCTCACCGAGAATTTCGGCGGCACCGCGGGCAACATCGCTTATTCACTGTCTTTGTTGGGCGAGAAACCACGTATCCTGGCCACTATCGGCCAGGACTACCACCGTTATTTTGAATGGCTGGAGCGGATTGGCGTGCCCACCGGAGATATTCGCGTGGTGGAAGAGGAACTGACTGCCGGCGCTTACATCACATCCGACACCCAGAACAACCAGATCACCGGGTTCAACCCCGGCGCCATGAAGCAGCAGTCTGGTTTCGATTTCGAGACTGTCGACTCCAAAGCCTGCCTGGCCATAGTGGCCCCTGGCAACCTGGGAGACATGGCTGATTACACCGCCGAGCACGAGAAGCGCGGCATATATTCCATCTTTGACCCCGGTCAATCTTTGCCGGCTTGGGAGAAGTCTGCTCTGGCCAAGGTCATCGGCCAGTCGCGCATGCTGGTCTGCAACGACTATGAGATGGAGATGATCAGCAACACCACCGGCATGTCCCGGGGAAAAGTGGCCGAGACGGTGGAGACTATCATCGTGACCAAGGGTTCTGAAGGCTGCGATATTCTGACGACCGCTGGAACGGTGGAAGTGCCGGCGGTGCCGGCCTCCGACGCTGTTGATCCCACGGGCGCCGGGGACGCCTTCAGGGGCGGCCTGATCAAGGGCATTGTCGAGGGCAAGTCCATGGAGCGGGCCGTGCAGATGGGCAATGTGGCCGGTCACTATGCGGTGCGTAAATGGGGCACCCAGCAATACAGTTTCACCATGAACGAGTTCAACGCCGTCTTGGCGCAGCACTTCGGGTCCTAGGCATGGACCGGGCGCTGAATTGCCACGTCTGCTGGCGTCGGCTACAATTCTGGCGGCCCGCCTTACCTACTGGACCGATCCCGAGGAGACCGAGCGTAAATTGACTTCCACCCAATCGCAGCAGGCCCCATCTTCACACGGACCATTAGATGGAGTGAAAGTGCTGGACCTGAGCGAGGACATCGCCGGGTCATTCTGTGGCCGGCTACTGGCTGACTACGGGGCCGATGTTCTGAAATTGGAGCCGCCAACAGGCGCGTCCCTGCGCCGGATGGGCCCATTCTTCGGCGACGATCCGCACCCCGAAAAAAGCCTGTTCTACCTCTTGATGAACCTGAACAAGAAGGGTGCGACGCTGAACCTGGAAACCGTCACCGGACGGAACATCCTGAAACGGCTGGTCCCCCATGTTGACGTGGTCATCGAATCCTACCGCCCCGGCTATCTCGCCGACTTCGGTGTGGGATACGACGACTTAGTGGCGGAGAACTCGTCCTTGATTATGACGTCTATTACGCCCTTCGGACAAACCGGCCCGTACAGCCAGTACAAGGGCGAGGAAGTGGTTAATTACGCCATGGGTCTGATCATGAGCATCAGTGGCATACAGGGCGAAGAACCCCTGAAACACGGCGGTTTCCAGGCCCAATATGAAGGCGGGCTCAACGGAGCGGCTTCTACCTCCATGGCCCTGTTCATGCAAAGCAACACCGGCGAGGGCCAGCACATCGACATATCAGTGACCGAGTGCGTCGCTTCCACGGCCATGGCTACTCAGACTACTTACACCTTCATGGGCGGCACACTGCCGAGAAGGCGTCTTTCGGGGAGTAACTTCGGCCATCCAATGCCCTGTAAGGACGGCTGGATCATCGTGCAGACCGGCGGTGGGGCCACCTGGGATACCATCGCCGAATTCTTTGGCGACCCACAACTGAAAGAACCCAAGTTCGCCGACCCGGCCCAGCGCCTCCGTAACACCGTGGAACTGGACCAGGTGGTCTTGGACTCGATTAAGGAAAGAGGCAAATGGGACCTGTTCACCAAGGCGGCCGAGGCCCGGATGCTCTTTGGGTTGGTGCAGACGCCGTTGGAGCTGCTGGAATGTCCCCAACTGAAGTCCCGGGACTTCTACCGTGAGATAGACCACCCGGTGATTGGCAAGGTGAAAGTGCCGGCGTCCCTGTTCAACCTAAGCCTGACCCCATACCAGTACACCCGCCCGGCCCCAACGCTGGGCCAGCACAACTCAGAGATCTACGTTGACGGCCTCGAATATTCGCGGGAGGACTTTGTCCGCCTAAGGCAGCTAGACGTAATCTAAGAATCCCATCTCCCGCGCTGGGGGGTAGGTTAGAATGAGGGAGTCGCCTCCACGCCGTAACATCACACGGAGATAAGAAGGAACTAAAATGGCCCGGCTACCCCTGGAAGGAATCCGAATAATCGACTCAACCTACGTGTTTGCGCTGCCCTATGCTGGCGGCTTGCTGGCGGATATGGGCGCCGAGGTTATCAAGGTTGAAGGGCCTGGCCGCCCCGACGTCACCCGCACCGGCGGCTATGCGGGGCAGTTTCCGGAGAACGACATAGGGGAGGATTGGTGGAACCGTCCCTCGACCTACAATCTGATTCACCGGGGCAAACAGTCCATCACCCTGGACATGACCGACTCCCGGGGCCGGGACGCGTTCCGTGACCTGATCAAGGTTAGTGACGTGGTGATGGAGAACTTTACTCCCAGGGTCATGCGCAGCTGGGACCTTGACTACCCCAACATGAAAAAGCTAAAGCCGGACATCATCATGGTCTCCAACACCGGCTACGGCCACGGCGGCGGACCCTACTCTGGCTATCCCGCCCAGGCCACAACCCAAGAAGCTACCCACGGCCACTGCTGGATAACCGGGTACAAAGACCAAGGGCCGTCCAAAGCAGGTGCGTCCTTCGTGGACTTTCTCTCCACCTGGACGGCCCTTTTCGCCATCGGCTCAGCGTTGCGCTACCGCAACAAGACGGGACAGGGCCAGTGGGCCGACATCGGCATGTACCAAGCGGGTGTGATGTTCATGTCCGAGTACATCATGGACGCCCAGGTCAACGGCCGGGAGGGAGGCCGCATCGGCAACCGCCACCCCTACCGGGCGCCCCAGGGTTGCTACCGTGCCTTGGGCGACGACCAATGGATCACACTTTCAGTGGGAGATGATGAAGGATGGGCCGGGATGTGCGGGCTGATGCGCAGGCCCGAGTTGGCCACGGATCCCATGTGTGCTGACCTGCTTTCCAGGCAGCGGAACCACGACCAGATCGACGAGATCATCACGGCCTGGACCTCTGAGGTTGACCGCTACGAACTGATGCACGCTCTTCAGGGAATAGGCATAGCGGCGGGCCCGGTGCTGAACAGCAAGGATGTTCATTACGACCCGCAATTCAAGAGCCGCGGCTTTTTAGAGCGAGTAGATTATCCCAAGGAAAGGGACATGGGCTCCCGAATGTTCATCGGTCGGCCCTGGAAGTTTTCTAACAGCCCGCTTGCTATCCAGGGGCCTTCCCCGACCTTTGGCCAACACAACAGGGACGTTCTTCAAGGACTGTTGGGTGTGGATGCCGATGCTTACCAGAGCCTGGTTGATGATGCGGTGGTGGCTACAGTGCCGACCACCGGTGAGGCGACCCCAAGGGTGCCCGAGTTGGAGTCTTTGGAGCGCGGACTGTTGGCCGGCTGGGACCCCGACTATCTCCAAAAACTGGGCCTCGCTTAGGCTCATTCAGATGTCCTTGACACCCCTAAAAGCCCAGGATTAAGCTTTCTATGACCACGATTTTATTTGGGCCCGTAGCTCATTGGTAGAGCAGTCGGCTCATAACCGACTGGTAGTTGGTTCGATACCAACCGGGCCCACCAATATTGAACAGATCATCGTCGGAAATGATACGGCCCGTTGGTGGAAATACACCGACGGAGCCGTATCTGTCTAGTAGGAAGCCGCCTCGGAATTAGACTTTGGCGCTAAATGTCACCTGCCGAGTCTTAGTCTCACCATTGGGCTGGCGGGATAGCGACAACAGCCTGAAGGCCATGCCCTTAGCCCAGATGAACCACACTGCAATCATTGCTCGCTGTAGAACGGAGGCGACGGACCTCGACTGGGGGCTTCTCTCGGTACACACCTATGAGAACTTAGTGGTGGACCAGGGATTATCTAGCTTGAGCAGTTCGTGAGCAGGTTAACTTCAATGCTGGAAATCGTCCTGGTTGTGGAACCGGAAGATAGCCAGCAACAACGAACCGCTCAAGCTAGATCATGGAAAGAACGCGGGGTATGATATGCTTTCTCGCCATCGTCCAGACCGAATTCGAATTCCACGTTTTGTTAATCCCGGGGGATAGTCCATGAAAACCGTCGCCGCTCTAATCTTTGAGGGCATGGCGCCTTTGGACCTGTTCGGGCCGATACAGGTGTTTACCGCGGCTTATACACCGCGGGAGGACGATTCCAGCCGGCCGGACACAACCAAGCCGCTTTACAAGGTGATTACCGTGGGCAGGGATAAGGGCCCGGTGGCCACCGGGGCCAACGGCGCCGGCCCGGTGGTGGTTGCGGAACACGGTATCAACGACGACTTCGATTTCGACATTCTGTTGGTGCCTGGAGGCGGCGGAACTCGGGACCTGGTTGCCGACCCATCATTCATCAAGGCCTTGTTAGCCGCCTGCGAACGCGCCGATGTTGTGGCGTCTGTCTGCACAGGCGCCGCCCTCCTAGCCCAGACCAGCATTCTGGACAACAAAGCCGCGACGAGCAACAAGACGGCCTGGAACTGGGTGCTCAGCCAGGGAGAAAAGGTCGAATGGGACGTCACGCCCCGCTGGGTTGACCTGGTGGACAAGAACACCGGTAAGGGCATCATCACATCCGCTGGCGTTTCTGCGGGCATCGATATGGCCCTTGCTCTGGTGGCCGACCTGGACAGTGAACAGGTGGCGGAGAATACCGCTGCATTCATTGAGCACCACCGGATCAAGAGCCCGGCCAACGACAAGTTCGCCTACCTGGCGAGCCAGTAGCCTGAAAGTTCAACGACTGGAGGTTAGCCGTGGATTTTGAAATTTCGGATTTGCTCCCGGCGCCTCCACAAGTGGTCTACGATACCTGGCTGGACTCGGAAGGCCATGCCGCGATAACCGGGTCCCACGTCACGGCCAGAAACGAGGTTGGGGGCGATTTTCCAGTGCACGACGGCGACATCAACGGCAAGAATCTGGAGCTGCTCCCGGGTAAGTTGATTCGCCAGTCGTGGCTCACCCAGCAATCCGCTGACTCAGAGCTGGAAATTACGCTGGAACTCGAGGGAACAGGCACCCGGCTGACCCTGAAATACACAAACTTAATGGGCAATGGCACGCATTATAAAACCGGCCGGGTGGAGCATTATTTCGAGCCAATGGAGGCGTATTTTTAGAAATAACGCCAATTCCAGGCCCGTGACGATTTGACCCTCTCAAAAACATACGCAGCCCACCTCGACGCCGTGCGGGCGCAGAATGCCCGTATCTATGGCCCATCGCCTACCGGTGACGTTTGGGGCGGGGCGTCGGCGCGGCGGTTCCGGTTTGATCCTCACAGGGATCTGGACCGCAACATTGAGGTCATCGCATCGTATGTGGGCCCGGAAGATGTTGTGATAGACGTGGGCGGCGGGGCCGGGCGGGTCTGCCTTCCTCTGGCTTTGAAGTGCAAAATAGCCCTGAATGTAGAACCGTCGCCGGGTATGGGCGCCGAGTTCGAGTCTTTAGCGCAGGAGGCGGGAATCAGAAACGCACGCCTAGTCCCGTCCTCCTTGGCGGAAGCCCAAGCGCCGCAGGGAGACATCTCATTCACAGCCGATGTCACCTACTTCGTTCGGGACATTCCCTCTTTCATCCGGCAAATGGAGGCTGCGGCTTCCCGCCGGGTCATAATCACCATCTGGAGCGAGCCCCCACCCAACCGGCACTCCAAGCTCTTTCAGTTGGTCTACGGCGAAGATCAAGCGGCGTTGCCAGGTCAGGCACAGCTCTTGCCAGTGCTGTGGGACATGGGGATATTGCCCGACGTCCAGGTGATGCCCGAGTCGCCTTGGTGGGAGAACCAACGCCCCCCGACACGGGAAGAAGCGATCAAGATGGTCGTAGAGGACCGTGTGATCAAGCCAGATGACCGCGAACGGGCCCAGTCTGTGTTCGAGGCCCACTTCGATGAGCTGTTCACTCCCAGTGAAGCCGGTTTCGTGCCCCAATGGCGGAAAGAAATGCGGGAAGTTCTGATCACATGGGAGACTGGCAGTTAGCTGACCAGCATTGACACTTAGCTACGACATTGCTAGATTTTGGCATCCCTGAATCTGCCCCTCAACTTGCTTTTCCGCGTGGACTGAATGAACGACACGGCCCTGAAAGACGTTAAGGTCATCGACTTGACCCAGCACATCAAGACCGACAAGGGTACCATCGCGGCGGTGAATGGCTACGCAGTGGCCGGGGGTCTAGAGCGTGCGCTGGCCTGTGACATCAGAATCGCCTCGGAGAACGCCCAGTTCGGTTGTTTTGAGATTCGCCGCGACCTGCGCAACCCACCCGACCCGTTGAATCGCTTGGTTGGGTTCGGCTCTGCCCTGCATATGTTGCTCAGCGGCGACCTCATCGACGCACATGAAGCGCTGCGTATCGGCCTAGTCACCAAAGTAGTCTCCGCTCAAAAACTTATCCCCACCGTGGAAGATCTGGCCGCCCGGATGGGTGAATACCCCACCGAGGTTTTGGTGGCCACCAAGAAGGCGGCCTTCGTCGGGAGAGACATGACCACGGAACAATCACACCTGTACACCCGGGCGCTCTCGGCCCCACTCAGAGACTCTGACATCAGCCGAGAAGGTGTAACGGCCTTTGCCGAGAGCCGCAAAGCGAATTACGGCGAGTCCGCCAGTTAGATTCAGACCAGGAGGTAATTATCGTGGCCGATAAGAAGATTTCTTGCGCATTTGGAGTGGACCTGGACGCTGTTGGGGGATGGTTGGGTTCATACGGCGGGGAGGACTCGCCCGACGATATCTCGCGGGGCATGTTCGCAGGCGAGGTGGGAACCCCGCGTTTGGTGAAGCTATTCGAGCGATTGGGAATCACGACCACCTGGTTCATTCCCGGCCATTCCATGGAGACGTTCCCCACTGAATGCCAGATGATCGTGGATGGCGGCCATGAGATCGGCCTTCATGGCTATTCCCACGAGAACCCCATTGCCATGTCGGAGGAGCAGGAAGAGGCGGTGTTGACCAAGTGCATCGACTTGATCACGCAGATTTCCGGCAAGCGGCCAACTGGCTACGTGGCCCCGTGGTGGGAGTTCAGCCACATCACCAACGAGCTACTGCAGAAACATGGCATCAAGTATGACCATAGCCTGATGCACAAGGACTTTGAGTGTTACTACGTGCGGAAAGGCGACCACTGGACCAAGATCGACTTCTCGCAGCCGGCCGAACATTGGATGCACGCCTTGGTCCGGGGCGAGGAGACCGACCTGGTGGAGATTCCGGCCAACTGGTATTTGGACGACTTGCCGCCGATGATGTTTATCAAGGCCGCGCCCAACAGCCACGGCTTTGTCAACCCTCGGGACATCGAGCAGATGTGGCGGGACCAGTTCGACTTCGTCTACCGGGAATATGACGAGGCGGTCTTCCCGATCACCATCCACCCAGACGTCAGCGGCCGGCCCCAGGTGCTGCTGATGCTGGAGCGTCTGGCGGCATACATCATGTCCCACGACGGAGTGGAGTTCCACACGTTCAACGAGATAGCCGACGACTTCCTGGCCACCCACCCACGGGGGTAAGGCTCGGGTTAGCCGACTCCGCTGTTCTAGCGAAAGCTGGATGACGGACGTTTGGAATCCAGCACCTCCTCAACCGCTCGTCCTGAGCCCGTCGAAGGGGCGCCTAAGTCGAGTTCAAGATGAAAATTGCTGCCCAGCTAGGGTGGTTCGACAGGTCCGATTACATCGAGACTCGGGACATTCGGTCGGAGCTCACCACGAACGGATACGGGTGTTTCCACGATACTGAATGCGCGTACGTGTCCCGGGTCTTACCTGTAGACAATCTTATATTGGAATAATTATAATCTATCGAACAGCGACCCTAAGGCCCACACTGGAACGTTAGGCGCCGGTTGC
>VFHF01000191.1 GCA_009392095.1 SAR202 cluster bacterium | reverse complement strand
GGACTTAGCCACCGGAGACCTGACCGTTACCGCAATCGCCCGGGCTCTGGCAGGAGCCGAGCGTCTTAACGGGGCTCTGGCTTTGAATCAGCAGATAGACTCCGTCCAAGCTTCGACGAACATATCGGCGCTTCGTTGGCGGTTGGCAGAGCACGGCGTTGGCAACCTCACGATGCTGGTCGATAGCCAGCCATACGACGCGACGGAAGGTGCATTAAAAGGAGCTGGCGAATTTTACGCCAAGGTGTTCTCTGAAAACCAGATCGGAGCGCCATCCGCAGACGTGACCGGCTTGGTTACGTCCATCGATAGCGCAAAAGGACAGATCACCGTCCAGCCCGTCTCGGGACAGCCCGTTATGGTCAAAATCTCCGCCAACACTCCGGTGGCCCTCTTCGGAGAACGAGTCAAGTCCGGTCAATTGGACCTGGCCAGCCGTATCACAGTCAGGTATTCCATCTCCGGAAACAACGCCAGTCGCGTGACAGTCATGGCCGGCAACACCCTTTCCAAAGTATCTGCCGCTCAGCTTGCGGCCATTGCCGGCCGGGGTGAGGTCCAAGGAGTTTTGATGGATGTCGGCCCGGAAACTCAGGTCACCATCATGGTGGACCGGGCCACCGGAGAACAGATTTCCCTCCAAACGGCCGGGAGCGCCGTCTTACGCGACGGCATGACCGCCAAATTGGACCCGTCGATTGAAGGCTCCGAAGTTTTCGCCCGTTTCGACCCAATTTCCTACCGATTGCTGGAGTTGGAGTCTCTGACGCCGGCCCGGAACGAGGAATTGGTCAGCGGCGTGGTGCAAAGCTTCATCCCCAAGGTCGCCGACGGCAATCTGACGATCAGGACGCCGGACGGCCGGTTACGGTCATTCACCCACAACACAGATACCGCCATACGCCGTGACGGCCTTTGGGTGTTCATCCAAGACGTAAAGGTGGGCGACCTAGTGCGGCCCAACACCAGAGTCCGGTCTTTGGACGCCAGTGGGGGAAAAGCCGGTGAGATAATCGCGCTGAGCTTGAAATCACCTGAGCCCGGCTTGGTCAAGGGCATCATCAGAGGTGTGACCGCCGGTCTAGGGGGCGAAGTGCGGGTTACGGTCTCGAATATCTGGTTGGATTTGATCAGCTTGAAGGTCGACTCTAAAACCGCGATAACCCAACAAGGCCGTACCTTGGGCGCCCAAGACTTGGTGGTTGGCCAAGGTATCGCCCTTGCTTCCTACGACCCGGTGACACTTGAGGCCGGCGTCCTGGCGCTGGACCCGCCCAGGGATTCGGCCAGGGCCAGCAGATAGACGGTCAATCGGCCGGGACGACCGTCCCATACTGGCCATCAAAGCCAGGCACGATTGCAACCTGACCGGACCTGATCTTAATCACGGCGCTTGCCAGGGCTTCACCGCCAACTTGCTCGAGGTCTCCGTAACCGGCCTGGGTCAGTACCTGAATCTCCCCGCCCAGCTCATCGCAGATGTGGTGGTAGGCCGCGACCACCGATTTGGCTGTCCGGCCTTTGCCCATGGTGTGGGCCAATATCTCGATCAGCGGCGCTAACTTCGTGTAAGGGCGTTTTTCCACATCCATAGGCGTTCGCTCATTCGAAAGTTCCTGTACTCGGTGCAAGACTCCCAGCGTCGGCGGACGGCCGCACTGAGGGCATCTATTCCCGGCCCGGCAGGTCTCATCGGGAGTCTGGCTGACACCGCATTTCCGGTGGCCGTTCAGGTGGTACTTCCCTTCTTCAGGAAAGAACTCAATGGTCTGCTCCACAAAATTTCCCTTCAATCCGGAGGACAGCCCCCGGTAGCCTGCTTCGCCTTGGAAGACCGTCAGCTCGCGGCCCATGTTGGGCAGGGAATGAGCGTCGGAGAAAGAAACGATAGTCTTTCCTGCCAGGGCAGGCACACCCCAGTTCATCTCCGGGTCGCTGGACAACCCAGTCTCAACCGCCGGAACGTGCGGTGTCATATCCCCAAAGCACTCGTCAATGGCGTCAAACCCGTATTTGGAGCCCAGTATTCCGTACCAAGGCGTCCAAATGTGGGCCGGGATAACTATGCAGGCCTCGTCTATCTCCAATAAACGTGCTGTAATGTCCCTAGCTGACGCCCTCACCGTTGGGCGCCCGTCTCCATTCAATTTGGAATTAAGCCCAGCCAACATCTCGCAGATGCCATTGACGGTCTCAAATCCAGGGGCGAAGACCAGCAAGTGCACGCGGCGAGATTGCCCACCCTGCTTATAAACGCAGCTAATCTCCGTTCCCAGAACAAATCTCACGTCTTGAAATTCAAAATCGCCGTCTTCAGTCGGAACCAGGGTTTTTTTCAGTTCGGCCAGCCATGCGGGATGGGTAAAGTCGGCGCTGGACAGAAGGGCGATCCCCTTGATCTTGGCCCATGCAGCCATGTTGACCAAGGTCAGGTTTTTGCTGCACGCGTATGCGAAACGGGAGTGAAGGTGTAGGTCGGCGCTGAATCCCATGGGCGCAGTCTAGCACCTAGGATTCCTGCGTTTTTTCGACAACCGACTCCCAAAACTTGACCGTTGGCAGGCGCAGTCCTATCCTTTATAGGGCCGTCCACTAGTGATAATAGTGGATGGCAACGAACACATGACTAGGGGAGCCTACAATGACCACCAGCGCCAAATCGGCAACCGACCTCAAACCCATGGGTGACCGGGTTGTGGTCCGTCCCAGCGAACAAGAAGGAGTCACGAAAAGTGGGATATTCCTGCCAGACACCGCCCAAGAACGTCCTCAGCAGGGTGAAGTAGTGGAGACGGGACCGGGCAGAATGCTCAAGAACGGCAAACGAATCGAAATGGAAGTTAAGCCCGGCGACATCGTGATCTATTCCAAGTATGCCGGAACCGAAGTTGAAGTCCAGGATGAAGAGCTTCTTGTCTTAGGGGCCAACGACGTCTTGGCCGTCATCACTTAAAGAGACCGATCAGTAAGCTGGTCGGGGATTCCATTCCCCGTCCGTTATTTAAGGAGTAACCAATGCCCGCCAAAGAGATCATTCGCGACGAGGCAGCTCAACGAGCCCTGCTTCGTGGGATCGACACCGTCGCCGACGCCGTAAAATTGACCCTGGGTCCCAAGGGACGCAACGTGGTCCTAGAGAAGAAATGGGGCGCTCCCGTCATCACCAACGACGGTGTAACCATCGCCAAAGAGATCGAGCTGCCTGAGTCTTTTGAGAATATGGGCGCCCAATTGATAAAAGAGGCCGCCTCCAAGACCAACGAGGTCGCCGGCGACGGCACGACAACTGCCACAATCCTGGCCCAGGTTCTCGTTCAGGAAGGCATCAAGAACGTGGTGGCCGGCGCGGACCCCATGGCCATCAAACGTGGTATCGACAAAAGCGTGACCGCTGTGGTCTCCGAATTGAGCAAGAACTCCAACACCATCGAGGGCCGGGACCAGATGGCCCAGGTGGCATCGGTTTCCGCGAACAACGAAGAGATCGGTAACATGCTGGCCGACGTCCTACACAAGGTCGGCGCACAGGGTGTTGTGACCGTGGAAGAAAGCAAAGGAATTGAGTCGGAGACTGAATACGTCGATGGCATGAACTTCGACCGCGGCTACATCAGCCCCTACTTCGTGACCAACCCAGAACGTATGGAAGCGGTTATCGAGAACCCATACATCCTGATCACGGACAAAAAGATCTCCGCCGCGACCGAGTTGGTCCCCTTGCTGGAGCAGGTACTCCAGGTCAGCAAGAGCTTGGTCATCATAGGCGAGGACATCGACAGCGAAGCCTTGGCCGTGTTGGTGGTCAACCGCCTGCGTGGGACGCTGAACTGCCTGGCCCTGAAAGCCCCCGGCTTCGGCGACCGCCGCAAGGCCATGTTAGAAGACATCGCCGTGCTAACCGGAGGGCAGGTAATCTCCGAAGAGACCGGCCGCCGTCTGGACCAGGCCACCATCGCTGACCTAGGCCAAGCACGCCGGATCGAATCGACCAAGGACCGCACCACCATCATCGATGGGCACGGCACCTCTGACAACATCAAAGGCCGCACCGAACAGATCAAAGTACAGATCGAAGAGACGACATCCGAATACGATAAAGAAAAACTGCAGGAGCGTTTGGCCAAACTGTCCGGCGGGGTAGCCGTGGTCAAGGTTGGCGCGCCCACTGAGCCCGAGCTAAAGGAGCGCAAAGCCAGGGTTGAAGACGCATTGTCGGCCACCCGGGCCGCCATTGAAGAGGGCGTCGTCCCCGGTGGCGGCGTGGCCTACATACGGGCCATGTCAGCGCTCGACGGCCTGAAACTGCTCAAAGACGAAGCCGTCGGCACAACCATCCTCCGGAAAGCTCTGGAGATGCCCATCCGGATCATCGCCACCAACTCGGGGCACGAGGCCGCGGTGGTTCTGGAGGAGGTGCGCAACAACAGCGCCGCCAACTTCGGCTATGACGCCAAGACCAACGACTACGGCGACATGGTGGCGAAGGGCATCATCGACCCGACCAAGGTCACCCGTGCCGCCCTTGAGAACGCCGCCAGCGTAGCTAGCATGATTCTCACCTCTCAGGCTCTGGTAACCGACGAGCACGAAGAGGAACCGGACGACCACGGCCACCA
>VFHF01000190.1 GCA_009392095.1 SAR202 cluster bacterium | reverse complement strand
AAAGGGGTCCGACGGGGCTTAGGAGCGCTTCTTCCCTAGCCCCAGACTGGGTATCTGGGCATCTGCCCAGGTTATCCGCTAGCCGATAACCTCTTTGAACTGCTGGACGGCGTTGATGTGGTCTTGAGGAGAGCCGAGGCCGGCCCGCATGGTGTTGAAAGACACGTGGGTTGCGCCCATCGCTTGCCACTCGGTCGCCTGCTGCTGCCAAAACTCAGGGTTGCCGTCCGCCAAGTTTATCCGGGGTTCCATTCCGATAGCAGCGCCGTTGCGCCCTGCCTCGCTCGCGAACACCATCAGTCGCTCCACGGTGGTCTTGGCATCGTCACCAGGCTGCATCTGAGGGAACCAACCGTCGGCCAGCCGGGCTACGCGGCGGAGCACCCTGTCTGTAGGAACAGGGTTGGCCCTCGCGCCGGCGCCCATCCAGATCGGAATCGGACGCTGGACCGGCTGAGGGTTGACGCCTGCGTAGTCAACCTTGTGGTACTTGCCCTCGAATCCGACCACGTCCTTAGTCCAAAACTCCCTTAGAAGTTCGATCTGCTCAGCGTAGCGGCTGCCCCGGTTTCCAAACTCCTGGTTGAGCGCTTCGTACTCCACGTGGTTCCAGCCTACTCCAACGCCCAGCCGTAGGCGTCCTCCGGTCAGCAGATCTACTTCAGCGGCCTGCTTGGCTACCAGGGCCGTCTGCCGCTGGCCCAAGATCAAGACCGCGGTCACCAGTTCGAGCGTTGTGGTTACGCCGGCCAGGTAGCCGAAAAGTACGAATGGCTCGTGAAACATGGACTCAGAGGTGTAGCTGCCCTGCCAGTTGTCGTGGTGACTAGTGTCCGCGCCCAGGACATGGTCATAGACCATCATGTGGGAAAACCCCAACCCTTCAACGGCCTGCACGTAGTCGCGGACTGCAACCGGATCGGCGCCGATCTCGGTTTGGGGAAAGACTACTCCTGGTTTCATACGATATCTCCGTCTATCAAGTGACTGACTAGTCGTTGGCTGCTGAGGGCATGCCGGACGCTGCTTGGGCTTTTTCCTTGGCCCGGAAGTGGGGAATCACATGCTTCCCGAACATGGTCAGGGTATTCATCACTTCCTCGTGACTAGCAGGTCCGATGGCTGAGAGCAGGAAGACCTGCTCTACTCCCATCGCCTCGTACTTCTCGAAGAACTCGATGCACTGCTCAGGCGTGCCGACACAGAAGGAAGTGCCCTTCTTGACGGTCTCGCTGGCGGTGGCCTCTCCTTGATGTGGACCGGCTGCAAGCTTCATGTCCCGCTCGTAATACCCTTGGTAGTCAGATGGCACGGTGGCCGGGTCGACGCCCTGCCAGACCAGACGGGCCCGTTCCCGTTGCTGGTCCATGTACCATCCGATCAACTCCGTGCCCCGGCCCTCAATCTCCTTGGGGTCTTCGTGGCAGAAGCCTGCGGTCATCAGCGCATTTTGACTGTTGGGCGCTACTCCAGTGGGATTCGCGGCTTTTAGCGCCTGGTGGTAGGACTGAAGGACGTCGCCTACCTTATCTGGGCCGCCTTCGCTGCCAACCAGGGCGCCCAGGCCTAATTCGGCGGCGGTACGGGTGGTGGCTTCACTAGAACAAGCTGACCAGAGTGGCGGGTGGGGTTTTTGGATGGGCTTGGGAAGCACTTCACGAGGCGGGATCTGGTAGTACTTGCCCTCGTGAGAGACAACTTCCTCGGTCCATATCTTAGGCAGGACTTGAGCAAACTCCTCCCACATACCCCGCGTGTCTTCCAGTTTGGTCCCGTAGGGCGTGAGCTGGTATGGATACCCGGTGCGGCCCAGACCCACGTCCACACGGCCGTTGCTGAGGATGTCTAGAGTGGACATGCGGGCGGCGGTGTGCAGCGGGTGGTGTATCGGCGCCAAGACCACGCCTACGCCCAGCCGGATGCGTGACGTCCGCTGGCTGACTGCCGCTAAAGTTAGATCGGGAGCGCTATTATGCGACCAGACCGGCCTGAAATGGTGTTCCGAGAACCAGACGCTGTCGTAGCCCATCTCCTCGGCGTACTCGATCTGGTCCAGGGCTTCCCAGATTCGCTTGGATTCGCTGTCTTCGTCCCACGGCTTGGGGACTTGAATCTGGTAGAACAATCCGAATTTCATGTAGTCCTCGTCGTGGCCACTCCAGCCTAAAATTCCGGCTTGTGGCTTTAGATTTGATGGGTTCCGGTGGACGCCATTATAGAGAGTGCGTTAAGACCGTCAATGCCATGCCCGCTCTGTTCTTGGGCGTGATGGAAAGATCAGGCAGCGATGAGAAGCTATACCAACGCCGATGTTCTTGATTAATTCCGCCGCTTGGAGCACTCTACATCAGAACCGAAAGCGCCCAGGAAACAAGGGCCTCTGACCGGAGAATTACCACCCAATGAGCATCATGACCTTTGGCGACAGGATTGGAAAGGAAGGCGTGTTACGGATCGGCGCCTCGGCGTTGATCTTCGACGACTCTAGAGAGAAGGTCCTGATGACTCAGCGGGAGGACAACAGCCGTTGGTGCCTGCCCGGAGGCGGGATGGATCCTGGGGAGAGCGCCGCGGAGACCTGCGTCCGAGAAGTCCTTGAGGAGACTGGCTTAGTAGTGCGTGTGACCAGGCTTGTTGGCATCTACACCACCCCAGACATACTCATAGAATTCCGCGACGGAAACAAGATTCAGCCTGTGTCATTCAGTTTCGAGGCTGAGATCACGGGCGGTGCACTGGGCTTGAGCGAGGAGACCATCGACTTTGGATGGTACACGGTGGCTGAGATTGAAGCTATGGACACTTTGGAGCACCACCTAACCCGCATCCACGACGCTGTAAAGGATCTACCGGAAGCGGTTTTTCAGTAACCGTGCTTAAGATTCTGTGGTTTGTTTTCAAGTTGTTATGGCGGGTCTTGCGGCTGGTAGCGGTCATCCTGAGCCTGACAATAGGCTTTGCCTGGCGGCAGACACTGGGCCGGTCCAACGTCTACGTCAGGCGTGATTGGAACGACCGCGGACTAGGGCGGGTGCGGTGGGCCGACCTCTATGCTCCCCAGTGGGACACGATCTCCGGAGGCACCCAAGTGGAGAACCCGCTACCCTTACTTCACGCCTACGTTTGGTGTGATAAAGTTCGGGGCAATATCGGTCATTCCGGGGCTCATGGGCCCGGTCCTCACAACATCAAGGTCTGCATGTTGCGGGACGATAACAGCCGCCGGATCTGGCGGCGTTTGTTGGACCTAGCAGGCCCGGATCGGAGACTGGAACTTGGCTGACTTGATCCTGGACCAACCAATTCTGGGGAGAAGTTAGATTGCGGATAGCGATATTCGGCGCCGGAGGCATCGGCGGTTATCTGGGCGGGCGGTTGTCCCAGGCAGGAGAGGAAGTGGTGCTTATCGCTCGCGGTGAACACTTGGCCGCCATCCGGGAGCATGGACTCCGGGTCGATAGCATCAAGGGCGATTTCGTGGCGACCCCGGCGATGGCCACCGACAACCCCGCCGAGGCTGGGATCGTCGATGCGGTCATCTTGGGGGTTAAGGCTTGGCAGGTGATAGACGCGGCCAAGGCCATGCGCCCAATGGTCGGCCCCAACACATTTGTGGTGCCCATGCAGAACGGTGTGGAAGCCCCCGCTCAATTGGCGTCCGTGCTGGGAGAAAAGGCCGTGGTGATCGGGCTGGGCGGGCTGATCAGCTACATCGTCGGCCCTGGCCACATCCTTCATGCCGGTAGCGAGCCCTTCGTTTCCTTCGGCGAGTCTGACGATTCGCCTAGCGATCGGACTCAGCGATTGTTGGAGGCTTTCCAGAACGCCGGTGTCACAGCCAATATTCCCGCCAACATAAACCCAGCGCTGTGGGGGAAACTGGCGTTTATGGCCGCCAACAGCGGAGTGGGCGCCATAACTCGTGTGCCGGTAGGTCAATGGCGCAGCGTGGCCGGGTCGTGGGAGATGGCCCAGCAGGTGGTTAAGGAAGTATTAGTTGTAGCTCACGCTAAAGGCATCAACATGCCCGTTGATTCTCTTCCCGCGACCATAGCGAGGCTGGAATCGTCGCATCCCAGCGGGACTTCGTCCATGCAGCGGGACCTGATGGAGGGAAGGCCGTCCGAGTTGGAAGTCCAAAATGGGGGCGTAGTGCGGCTTGGACTGGAAGCCGGCGTGCCCACTCCGGTGAACTCCTTCATATACGACAGCCTGCTCCCGCAAGAGATGAAGGCGCGGGGCGAATTCCCCGCCGCGGAAGATTAGTGATCCATGGCAATAACCGTCACATTGGCTTTCTCGGTAGTGCCCGAGCGGGTTGAGGAGTTCAAAACTTTACTCAAGGAACTGTTGCCTGACACCAGGGCCTATGATGGCTGCCAGAGCGTTGACGTGTACCAGAACCAAGACGATCCTGGGCTCATCTATCTGGTGGAAGACTGGGAATCCAAGGCGCATCAACAGCGATACCAGGTTTGGCGGGACGAAACGGGCATAGCCGAGACAGTGGGACCGTTTCTAGCTGGTGAGCCAAGATTCAATTATTTCGAAAAACAGGATATCTAGCGGTCATAAACCGGGAGGGCCACAGACTCGTAAAAAAAGACCCCGATTCATAATTTGGGGCCCCTTTTATTGCCAGTGCCAGTCCCGAGGCGGCATCTCGTGCGATGGAAGGACGCGTATCCGCAGCGCGGGAATCATGAAAGCCCGGTCGCAACTACGGCATCGCCATCTGCCGAACGGGTGAAACCCTTCTGTGCGGTCAATCTCGGTGCTCCGGCACCTGGCGCACGCCTTCACTTCATAAGGGACTTCTTTGACAGTTTCCTCGGGGTTTTCGTCCGGTTGAGAGGGTGTGCTCATGTTCGTTGCTCTCGTTTTCCTGACTTTAGGGAAGAGGCATGGATATGCTGACAGAGGGCATCGGGAATCGGGTCTTGTGGCCTTCTCCAGTCAAATCCTCCCACAGCCGCAGGTCGTTTGGGCCAAAGCTGTGGATAGTGCCGTCGCCCATCTGGATATCGATCTGCCCGCTGAGCATGCTCATCCAGCGACGTCGGGGAGCAGGGTGGAACTCTGAGAACTCCGTGGGCTCGTTGATCTGGATAGCGCAGCCAGTACAGGTCTTAAGAGACTCCAGGATGGGGTCACCGATCTGAAGTTCTTCCATGACGCTTTTGCCGTCGTCCCCGGTGTACATCCGGAAGATGCCCATACTTAAGTTCTCCTAACTTTATCGTGTGAGTCGCGATTTCGCGCCTATGGTAACTTATCATGCTCATTTGGTCGATTGTAGTTGATCGGGTTCGCGGTAACTTCAGTCCGTCTGCCGGAAATGGTCGCGTTGGGTCTTGCCGGTATAGGCAGTGCGGAAGCGACCGCGGCGTTGGAGTTCAGGCACAATCAGGTCTACGAACTCTTCGATGGCGCCTGGGCAATAGATGGGCGTAAGCATGAACCCGTCGCCGCCGGCCTTATCGAAGAACGCCTCCAATTGGTCGGCGACACTCTGCGGCGTGCCCACGAATTGAGGCAGGCCTACGCTCTCGCCGTGGCGTTGGGCAACTTCACTGACGGTCATCGACTCCCCGTTCTCTTTCTGGTAGACCCGGCGAGAGCGTTGGAGTTCGGGCTCGTCCCTACTCATCATGTAGTCGTCGGGCGACAGCTTGGAGAGGTCGAAATTGAGGTGGCCCGACAGGATTGCCATGCCGCCCTCCAGCGGCACCAGGCTGTTGTGCTCTTCCTGCTTTTCCAACGCCTCCGCCTCGCTGGAGCCGATGACCGGCTGAGCGCCGAAAAGGATGGCGCAGTGGTCTGGATCCCGTCCTAGTTCGGCTACTTTATTCTTGACTTCGGCATAGTATGCGGCCGCATCAGTTGCGCGGGGGTAAATCGCAAAAACAGCGTCAGCGTATTTCGCGGCCAGTTCGATGCCTTTTGGCGACCTCCCAGCCTGGATCAAGGCCGGGCCGTTCTGCGGTGAGCGGACCACGTTCAAAGGACCACGTGAACTATAGAATTTGCCTTCGTATTCGATCCGCCGGACCTTTGACGCATCGGTGAAGACCGCGTTCTCCCGGTCCATCACCACGGCGTCTTCGTCCCAGCTATTCCACAGTTCCTGGCAGACTTCGATGAACTCGTGGGCTTTCTCATACCGCAGTTCGGGTGGGTCGAGGCTTGTCTGGCCATAGTTGGAGGCTTGGTTCTGGTTCAGCGATGTGACCACGTTCCAGGCTGCCCGTCCGCCGGTCAGATGGTCCAACGTGGCCCAGAGACGGGCTGCGTAAAAGGGGTGTTGGTAGCTGGTGGAGAACGTAGCCCCTAGCCCAACGTGGCTGGTCACGGCGGCCATCATAGTGAGCAACGGGATGGGATCGTGCTCCGGGGCCTGTGTTGCGTAACGCAGCGCTGGCTCTAAGGATCCCTTGAAGGAGTCTGAGATATAGTTCAAGTCGGCGAAGAACACGGTGTCGAAAAGTCCGCGCTCGCAGACCTGGGCTATATGTTGGTAGAGTTTGGGGTCCCGCCAGCTGTCGTCAGGCCAATCAGTTCGAGGATGACGCCACATCGCCAGGCTGTGGTACGTTGG
>VFHF01000189.1 GCA_009392095.1 SAR202 cluster bacterium | reverse complement strand
GGAGAACTTTTCGTCTATCCAGCGCTGGCACCAGGCGACCACGGCTAGGCGGTTCCCGGCGTTGGGGATCAGCAAGTAATGGTCTTCGGCAAGGCGGTAGAAGATGGTGTCGTCGATCACCCCGCCCTTCTCGTTGCAGATCAAGCAATAGCGGGCGCGCCCAACACGGAGGGACGAGACTGAGCCGGTGAGCACCCAGTCAAGGAATTCGGTAGCTTTGGGGCCGGAAAGGTAGAGCCGGCCCATGTGGGAGACGTCGAACACCCCCATGGCGGTTCGTACGGCTTTCACCTCGGTTAGGATGCCCGCGGGGTACTGCACCGGCATGTCCCAACCGCCAAATTCCACCATGCGTCCGCCCAGGGAAATATGGGTGTCGTAAAGGCCGGTGCGGAGGTTATCTGAAGTCACGTCGAAAGACGCTCCCAGGCAAAAAATTCAGGTGTGCGCAGGCGCGGAAAGCATCATAACCGTTGCCTGGTGTTGAGGCAAGGGGAAGGGCAGGCCGGTCTAGGTGGTGATTCGATATAATCGCAGCAGCCGAGGCCAAACACCATCATGAACAACCACATAACCAGAGTTCCATCAAAGATCGATGCGATCACAGCAACCGCCAAGAGCGGCCAAGATTTTGCGGTCCTCATGCTTAATCTCGACCACTACACCGCTGGCGCTGGTTTTCCAGATAGCAGTAAGTACAAGACCTATATGGCCGAGTTGGCGGCAAGGTGCTGTGGTGCGCCCCCGTATCGGGCCAACCGGTCGGCTGCGAACATGATGAAGTCGATGAGTCCTGGCCGTCTGGTACCCAAGCTACGCCTCGTTCTAGGCCTTAGGACGGAACCGGGGTCTGCCGAGATGTACCAGCTACAGGAGCTATGAGTCGCCAACGCTGTGATCTATCGCTGTCCTGGCGATCGGTTCCCGTTGCAACCTTAGGAAACATCTTTACAGATGGCCTGTGCTACAATCGCCGCCAACCAGGTACGCGCACGGAGTTTTCAATTGACCGGCAGACTCGAAGACAAGGTTGCCATCGTCACCGGCGGGGCCTCGGGTATCGGCCGGGCCATCTGCCAGCGGTTTGGACGTGAAGGGGCCAAGGTGGTGGTCGCCGACCGGAACATCGCCGGGGCCGAAGAGACACTGTCTCTCATGGGCGCCTCTCCAGATACCGCTAGCATGGTGGACGTGAATATTTCTGACTCCTTTCAGGTCGAGAGGATGGTTGACGCGGCGGTGACCCAATTCGGCCGGTTAGACATCCTGATCAACGGCGCCGCCATCTTGATCCGCACCCCGCCCCTCGTCGAGGTCGACGAAGTCCTCTGGGATCTGACCATGGAGACCAACGTCAAAGGCGTTTTTCTTTGCTGCAAGTACGCCATCCCGGCTATGACCGCCAACGGCGGCGGGTCTATCGTGAATATCTCTTCGATGTCGGGTGTGCGCGGCGTCGGTTATTCAGTGCCCTATGCCGTGGCCAAGGCAGGAGTGATCCACCTAACTACGGTTGCCGCCAGCCAGTACACCGCACAAGGAGTGCGCATCAACTGCATCGCTCCCGGCGGTGTGGATACCCCTCAGATGCGGGGTAGCACAGCCAGCGCGGAGGCATTTGCGGGCCGGAACGAAGGCCACCCCATGGGCCGAGTGGGGACTGCCGACGAGATCGCGAACCTGGTCTTGTGGCTGGCGTCGGACGAAGCGTCCTACGTGAGCGGGAGCACCTACATCATCGACGGTGGGGCTTGGGCCGGAGCCCAATAGCCATGGATAAGCTTATCGACATAGCCAACCGCGCCATTGCCGACTACGGTTTTCGCCAGGCGGTGCTCTACGGAGCGGCCGACATTGCTCGCAAATGGGAGTTGACCGAAGAAGAGACAGCTTTGCTATCGGGAGCGGTGTTGTCCGAGCTAACCGCCCTGCCTATCCCCGTGCAGCCGGCTGACATCCCAGCCGAGCAGGCGCGGGTCTCAGCGGTTATCCGGGGGCTATTCTCTATTTAGGCGCCTCCGAAGATTCCTCCGAAAAACGACCGGGCTCCCCAGCCAAAACGTGATCATTGAGACCTCACACCCCATACAATCTAGTTCAAATCACGGCGGCAACGCCGAAGCGTTAGGGCCTGGCGCCTTACGGACTCGAGGTAGGCTCCAACTGTTGCGGGTCGTAACCCACCAACTCAACGAACCCTCTACCTCCCACGCTACGGCCCTGACGAGTACCAGCCACCCGAACCTCTCCTTCCCAATAGACGGCCGGTGTGTAGGAGCTGCCGGCAAATTCCGAGTCCAATAGCACCGGTGTCAGCTCCAGATTGAGGGCTTGGGAGGGGACGGTCAGCGTCCACCCACTTGGGTATTCGATACCGGTGGCGGGGCTGGTCCAAGTTTCGATAGGGCTGATAAAGATGCCATTCTGTTCCAGTGTCACCACCGACCCATCGGGCGATACCAGAGTCCCATATCCGGCAAATGGGGCTCTGTCGGTTGGATCCCAGACCAGCACTGCCATCAAGTCGCTGCCGTCGTCCAATTGGAGGCTGGTCCAATCCCAACCCACCCGTTGGCCAACAACGTCTCCCCATTGGTGGTCCATCCAGGCGGCGCCGGATACGGGTCGCTGCTCCTTATTTACGGTGATAATCCCTTTAACGTCCAGGCGTGGACGGGTGTAGTAGAACGTGTCGCCCGCTGGGCCTAAATGTACCAGTCCGGACCCCTGGTGCAGCACGGGCGGCTTGGTGGAAACCGCCGTTAACTTCAAGGAATAGTCACCCAGCTCAAAATCAAGGCTGTAGATTTCTCCGTCACCCTGCATAACCCATCCGTTCACTACGGCATCAACGCTAGCCGCATCAGGGTCTAGGGAGCCTAGAAGAATCTGTTCGCCGGTCAGATGCCGGCCTGCCTTGTGGTCGCCAAGGCTGGCTTGCAGTAGGTGGGGGACGGCGGCGCCGACGGCCTCACCCTGGAAAGTTACGTAGTGGTAGCTGTATTCCTGGTCGCGATCATCCGTGAGCAGTCCATTGAAGTACCACCACTCGATGACTGAGTCATGTGGGCCTTCATCTGCGGGCAGAGTTACCAGAGGTGTTGGCGCAATGTCAGTTATGGGCGTGGGCGTGCCTCCGCAGGCAGCGGCCAGAAGAATCACCGAAAGAAGTACAGCAACCCTAAATCTCAATTACGAAAGCTCATATCTGATATATTAAGCCAATCCCGTGCCTGAGGATATACGGAGTAGAACCATGGCCAGACTTAGTCAGGAAGAACGAGAAGATTTTTTGGGGGAGCCGCGGATCGCACATCTGGTTACTTTGCGCCCGGAGGGAACGCCCCACGCTGCGCCGGTCTGGTTCCTTTGGGATGGCGGCAAGGCCTGGGTCATGGCCGACGGCGGTGCGATAAAAGTGCGGAACATCAAGCAGAACCCAGCAGTAGCCCTCTCCATCGCCACGCCGGAACGGCCTTTATCCTATGTGGTGCTCGAAGGGCAGGCGAAGGTGACGTCGAAGAACTTGGACCAGGTCGTTGAGCGGATGTGTGTGCTATACGATGGCCCAGACCGGGGCGCCGAGTTTGCCAAAGAACTGATCGGCGAGGACCGGATGGTTCTGCTGGAGATCACTATCGACCGGGTTATGTCCTGGAAGGACGATAGCGACTAGGGCGTTATGCCTGGGGCGACAGTACCCTCGCGACCCAGGGCACTAGGTCTCCAAGTTCTTCGCCACTTATCTCGTGTCCCATATTGTAGGTGTGAAACTCGGGGGTATAGCCGTTGCTTTCTAGGAACGACTTGGCGGACTGTGCTGTGTCTTCGGAGACCATTTGGTCGAATAACCCGTGGGCGATGAAGATGGGTTGGGTCCGCTCAGCGGGCAGCCGGGCCGCCAAGTCGTCTTCGTCTGGAAGGGTGGCGCTCAACGCTGCGAGGCCGGCGAACTTGTCCGCGCGTCCTAACCCGCAGCGGTAGGTCATCCCTCCGCCTTGGGAGAACCCCATCAAGATGGCATTTCCCGGCGAGACGTTGAACTGCTGGAAAACAGTGTCGAAGAAATCGCCAAGCAGTTTCTCGGAGTTGGCTGTTTCTTCGGCCGTGCCACCTCCGCGGGGTGTCAACCAACCGAACCCGGTCTGGCCGGGGCCAAGCTGAAAGGGTATGGGGGCGTTGGGGCAGGCATAAACGTAGCCGTCGGCGCTGATGGCTGGAGCCAGGCCGGCCAGGTCTTGCATGTTGGCGCCGAACCCATGGAGCATGATCACGAGAGGGTAAGACGAGTCAGGGGTGTAGTCGTCGGGCACCACCGTTACGTACTGTAGTCCAGGTCCTTCGTTTATCTCCGTCCGCATGCTCAATTCCCTCCCTGGTTCGTTGCGGGTATCATCCTAACACCTGCCGCGCTGAGGTACAATTTGCGTCGGAGGGTCCGTTAGCAAATGGCCTCCCGCATCTACCTTAAACGGCCACAAATAATGGAGATTCGATTCATGGCATTGATTTTTCATCTGACCTACAAACACGCCTGGGAAGCTGCTCGGTCGGCTGGCGAATACGCAGCGCCGAGTCTGGCTGAGGAGGGTTTCATCCACTGTTCAAAGGACGTTCCCCAGCTCCTGAAGGTCGCGGCCCGCCTTTACCCCGGCGAGACAGGGTTGATGGTGCTGGATGTGGATCTGGAGGAGCTAAAATCGCCTCTCAAGAACGAACCGAGCCGGTCGGGGGAGATCTATCCGCATATCTACGGGATGCTGAACGCCGATGCGGTGGTCCGGGAAAGAGCCTTGGAAGTGGGCGCCGACGGCCTGCATTTCTTGGTCGATTGATGGTCTTAGATTACTCGTCTGATGAGATCGCCGTGGTCCGGAGGGCCATTGCCCCGCCTCCGCCCAAACCACCGGAAGGGGTGATCGAGGCCATGCGTCCGGCGGAGGGGATGCCCGTTCCCGATCACATGCCGCCATTCTGGAAGTTGTCCGACCTGGAAATGCCGCTGTTCATGCGGCTCACTGGCGACCCGGTGGTCAAGGCGCTCTCCCGGTACGCGTTCTTCCCTGAGGTGTTCAAACGGCTCCAGTCAGGTCAGGACATCCCCAATCTAAATTTCTCCGGACGGGCCAGGGGAATGGTGGCCATACTTGAGTTTCCCGACCGTTCCATAGTGATAAAGCCTCTGCAGAGCTCGCGAGAGGACCAGATCGCCAAGATCGCTGGGGAAGCAGGTGTCGGTCCTGTGCAATTAGAGTCTCTGCCGGGTTACCTGACCGAGGAGTTCGTCTTGGGCACTTTTTTTACGGAGTTGCCTACAGATCGGTTAACTGAAGATTTTCTATCGGGTGTCGGATTTGCACTAGGAGATTTGATACGCCGCTTGCACCAGGCCGATATCTACTATAACGATGTGACCCTATCCGACCCCAGAGGCCGGTCCCATTTTCTGGTGGACGAACATGGATCTTGTCGCCTCATCGATTTTGGTATTTCAGTGCTGTTGGACCGCCATCCGGCCGTTAGCCGAGAAGATGTCCATAACTTCGTCCGCACACTGCCGATGTACCGCCTCTTTAGGGGTATCGCGGAGGATGAAGCGCAGGTTGATCGGTTCCTGGAGGAGTACGCCGGGAAATTGGCCGCGTCATCCAAGTCAGAGATCACCTCACGCGATCTCGAATTTATCCAACAGGGCCTGAAGATGGCCGGTCGGCGCATGGGTGACCGGATCATCCAGCCGGTTCAAGAGGGTTTTATGCGAGGGTACCGTGGGTAGGTAGCGGACTAGCTCTAGTGACAAAAAGGCCTCCCTAGTTTTTCAGGGAGGCCTTTTTCTATCCGCTAAGAAAGAGGATTAGTTGACTATGAAGTTCCCGAACATGGTGAAATTGTGCCCTGGGAACGTGCAGACAAACTGGTAGGTCCCAGAGGCCGGCGCGGTGAAGGTCACCTCTCCGGAGGCCCCAGGGTCCAGTAATATGGTGTTGGCGATCACACGGGCGTCGCCGGGCTGTACCCAGTTGTTGGCTGGGCCGGAGGCGGTGCCGTCTGCTGCCACGGCGTCTTTCGTCCCTTCCTGGACGATCACCAGATTGTGCTGGTTATTAGCAGACGGGTTATTGAAGGTGATGGTCACTTCTGAGCCCGAATCGGCGGTGATGCTATCGGTGTCGAAGGTGAGTGTCTCGCCAACCGCGCCGATGGAAATGGCAAGCGGCCCGGTAGCTGCAGGTGTCTCGGTCTTGCTAGTGGCCGGAGTAGCCGTTTTTGCTGCTTCGTGTTCTTCGTGTTCCGTATAGGGTATGGCTCGATCTTTGGCGTAGGTCCTTTGGCCGCCACCAAACCCTACGAAAAGTCCAATCAGTGCGATCCCAACGAGGAAAGCCAGTACCAACCCAGCTATGAACACGGTCCCAAAGAGTCGGTGGTCAAACTTCAGATGCATGTAATACATGATGACAATGGCGAATTTGACCGCTGATAAACCAACCAACAAGGGAATCTTGGAGGGTCCTAAATAGTCAACAATTACGGCCCGGTCCCAGATGAGCAGGAATTCGACGATGGTGATCGCGAACAGGATTATCGCAATCAGCACATATTGTTTGAACGAAGGATGGTTAGTCGTATGTTCGATTTCGTGGGCCATAGTTATTTCAGGAATCTCTTGATGGGATTAGACACGGGTTGGGCATTATCCGCCCGGCATAGCGGCCGGTCCGGCATCGAACCCGGCAATCAAATAAAGCAACGTGAAGATTACGATCCAGACGATATCGACGAAATGCCAGTACAGTCCTAGCAACTCGATATCGAGCGCGGAATTGGGACCTACCCGTCCTTTGTTGGCCACTATGGCCATGGCTACGAGCCAGATGATACCCAGGGTGACGTGGGCGCCGTGGAACCCGGTGAGCGTGAAGAAAGTGGCCCCAAACAGGTTGCCGCCCAAAGTCAGACCTTCGTTCTTGAACGTATTGAATTCGACTACTTGGAACCCGATGAAGATGGCCCCCAAGACGGCGGTAGCCACTAACCAACCTACTATCCCCCGCTTATTATCGGCGTGGGTCGCCGCCAGCGCCTGCACCATTGCAAAGCTGCTCATCAGCAATACGAATGTGCTGATAGTGGTAACCGGAACGTTGATGATGTCGATCGGGTAAGGGCCGGTCAAGCTCTGGCCGCGGTAGACCATGTAGGTGGCGATCAGGGCGCCGAAGAAAAGGCAGTCCGACCCCAAAAACACCCACATGAGCAATTTCCGGTGGTTTAGACCGGTTGTTGTATATTCAGGTTCTACTGCGTGGGCCACGTTCTCAGTCTCCTAGTGGTGGTCGCTGGGCGCGGTTGCGGGCTCATTGCCCCAACCGATCACGCCCATCATGGTTATGGCTCCGCCCACAAAGCTGATGGCGTAGTGGGAGAGCAGTCCGCCGCCGATTAAAGCAACGCCAACTGCTGTGAAGACCGGCCAGTAAGACGGGCTGGGCATGTGGATGGAGTCCGGGTCAACCAAAGCTTCCGGCTCGGTCAGCGGCGTTCCGGCGTCCCTAGCCTTTTGCTTGTCTATCCAATATTGATCTAGCCCCTCAACTTGAGGGATTTCCGCGAAGTTGTACGCCGGCGGCGGAGAGGCGATGCTCCACTCCAACCCTGGGGCGTCCCAAGGATCGTGACTCACTCGCCGCGCATTGCGGGTCTGCCAAATGTTGACGAAGAAGACCACGAAGGAGAGGAACAAGACTATGTAGCCAAGGCTTGCCAGCTGGTTCATGTTTTCCCAGCCAAACTCTGCAGAGTAGGTGTAGATGCGACGGGGCATGCCGTTCAGGCCAAGGAAGTGCATCGGGAAGAACGTTAGGTTCATTCCGATGAACATCAACCAGAAATTCAGCTTACCAAGCGTTTCGCTCAGCATCCGGCCCGTGAGCTTGGGATACCAGTAGTAGATGCCGGCGAATGCTCCAAATATCGAGCCGCCGAATAGCACGTAATGGAGGTGGGCGACTATGTAATAGGTGTCTTGTTGTTGGAAATCGGACGGAGAAACGGCGTGAGAAACACCGCTTAGGCCGCCGACGATGAATAGTGCCACGAATCCGAGGGCGAACAGCATTGGGCTAGTGAACTCAACGGCGCCCTTCCACATTGTTCCGATCCAGTTAAAAATCTTTATGCCGGTGGGCACCCCGATCAACATAGTGGTGATGGTGAACACTGAGTTCGCGACTGGACCCAATCCCACTGTAAACATGTGGTGGCTCCAGACGGCCCAGCCCATGATGCCTATGACGATTCCGGAGAAGATGATGAAAGGATAGCCAAACAGGGGCTTTCCGGAGAAAGTTGGCAGAACCTCTGAGACTATGCCCATGGCAGGGAGGATCAGGATGTAGACCTCAGGGTGGCCGAAGACCCAGAACAGATGCTGCCATAAGATTGGATCGCCGCCTTCGGCCGGGATGAAAAAGTGCGTGCCGAAGTTGCGGTCCATGGTCAATTCAATCAGGCCTACAGTTATCACGGGGAAGGCCAGGACCAACAAGAGAGAGGTGATGAGGGTCATCCAAACGAATACCGGCATGCGCATCATAGACATGCCTGGGGCACGCATATTGATGATTGTCACCACAAAGTTCAGTGCTCCAGCCACAGAAGAAGAGCCCAACACCAGAAGGCTGATAGACCAGTAATCCAGGCCCCGGTTGACACTGAAGGGCTTTTCAGTGAGGTTGGCGTATGAGAACCAGCCTGCGTCCGGCACTTGGTCAACGAGGAAAGCCATGTGCATGAGAATCGCGCCGAACAGGAAGATCCAATAACTCAGGGCATTCAGCCTGGGAAAGGCGACGTCCCGGGCTCCAATGGCCAGAGGAATCACGAAATTGAAGAAACTAACGGATAGCGGCATGATGACCATGAAGATCATCACGGTGGCGTGCATCGTGAACATCTGGTTGAACCGGCCAGGTCCAATCAGGTCATTATCTGCTGAGGCCAACTGCATGCGGATAACGCCTGCTTCAACGCCTGCAATTATGAGGAAGACGATGGCAGTCGCGCCGTAAAGTACGGCGATGCGTTTGTGGTCAACCGTGGTTAACCAGCTCCACACTCCTGCGTAGCTGGTTGGCCGTGATATGACGCCTGTTATAGCTGCCATCGCTCGCTTTATCCGGACGCTCCACCGATCTACACGGTGGAAACGCCGCGGTCTCCGCTCTTATTGATTGATTCTACCGCAGGTCTAGCAGATACCCAATCAGGGCATCGATCTCTTCGTCTGTGAGGTCCGCGGAGCCATTCTGATATAGCACCGCCCTTTCTGACATGTAATTGCCGGGCTTCACGTCCTCCGGGTTCTGTAGCCATTGTCTCAAGGTCGTTTCATTCAGGTCGACGATGCCCGCTGCAAGTGTGTTGCGAGTTCTTAGGTCTGTCAGGTTCGGCGCAGGCACCGGCGTTATGTCCCCACCGGTCAGGAAACCGGTCAAACGGCTGGCTGAGAGGGCCGGATCGTCAGGGCCATCGATAGTATGGCACAGTGTGCAGTTGGCCGCGAATATTTGTGCGCCCTGCTTGGCTTTATCGGTATTAGTAGGCGGCGGCCCGTAGGCAGCAGCCCAAGAATCAAAGTCGGTTTGTTCCATCACCGTGACGCGGAAGCGCATCAATGCGTGGGCCAAGCCGCATAACTCGGCGCACGTCCCAAATAGAGTTACGGGCAAATCATCGTCAATCTTGTCTGAATCAGCCTGGAACCACATCTTATTTTCGTGGGTTGGCACCATGTCCAGCTTGCCCGCAAGTTTGGGCACCCAGAAACTGTGGATCACATCGTCAGAAAACAGAGACAATGTTATCGGCCGGTCGACGGGAATCTTCAGATCATTGGCTGTGATGATTTTTTTGCCATTTCCCGCGTCCGGGTATTCGAACTCGAACCACCATTGGTGGGCGGTGACATTAACGTGCATGGGTTCCGGCCCGTCACCGGGGGGTTTGTCAATCTCAAATAGAGCGAATACCGACCAGATGCCCAACGCCAAAACGAGGATGGTGGGGATGATCGTTAATACGACTTCTAATGTGGTGTTTCCATGGATCTGAGGCGGCCTGGGCTGTCCAGGGCGCTTGCGGTAGCGGATGGCCGCGTAGAGCAGCACGCCCTCAACCAGGAAGAAGGTGGCAACCATAACCCACAACAAGACGTTAAAAAGGTCAAGCTGCTTCTGGGCTACCGGGCCAAACGCTTCCCATGTGGACTGACCTTCTTTGGAACAGCCGGTCGCAAACAAGAAAAGAGCCGCAATCAGACCGAAGAGGACCGTGCGGTTCTTCAGAATACTGCGGCGGCCGGAGGGCCGATTGGAGTTCGAAGTAGATTGCATGGGAAGGGACCCTTTTCGCCAGAGTGGCGGCGGTCCCATTTTATAACTCCACAGAGTTTTAATCAGCTTGGCAATCACCCTTTTTAGTTGCCGCTATTTGGGGTGAATTCGCCTCTAGAACCATCGGGTCTGTGCCAAATTTCACTAATCACTCGCGACATTATCACACGCCAAACTAGCCTGTCAACGCATTTGAGCGTGGGCCGTGCCCATTGCGGTAGGTACAGCATTGAGCCTAGAACCGGTAGACGCCGTCGGCCAGCATGACTGCAAATAATAAGGCCAGGTAAAGGAGGGAGTACAGATACAGATGTTTGGCGCGGCGGACGCTGTAGTCTCTTTTTAATTTCCACGCGAACGCTAAGAAGACGGCTCCCAAAGCCACGGCGGAGGCCAGGTACACCAGGCCGACGGCGTCTGAAGCGCCAAAGAGCAAAGTCAGTGCCACCAAAGCCATACTGTACATGAATATATTCTGTACGGTCCGCTCTTCTCCAACCACCACAGGTAGCATCGGGACGCCAGCCCGTTGGTAATCGTTCTGGATCATCAACGCCAGAGCCCAAAAATGGGGAGGAGTCCAGAAAAATACGATAGTGAACAGGTAAAGGGCCGGTAGGTCCAGGCTGCCGGTAACCGCGACCCAACCTACCATCGGCGGAATAGCGCCGGCGGCGCCTCCGATAACGATATTCTGCGGCGTATTTCGTTTGAGCCAGCCGGTGTAAACCAAGACGTAGAACAGGGTGGCCGAGAGGGTAAGAGACGCTGCCAACAGGTTCACCCAGTAGGTCAGAACGAAGAACGCCCCAACGTTCAAAGCGATGCCAAAGACCAAAGCGCTCATGGGGGCGATGCGGTGGGCCGCGACGGGCCGCTTTATCGTCCGGGACATTATCGCGTCGATGTCTTGGTCCAAGAAGTGGTTGATGGCATTGGCTCCGCCGGCTCCTAGCGTCCCTCCAAGGCAGACCATGCCGAGCGCCTGCAAGGGTGGGATGCCCTCCGCCGCCAGAAACATGCCTCCGATCGCAGTGATGACGAGCAAGACTATGATTGGCGGCTTGGTGAGTGTCACGTAATCGTTGACGACGCCAATGATGCCGCCTGGTCGATCGGTTTCCACCGTGCCTGCCTCCACTCCTTTAGCCATTGGATGCACCGGTCCAGCGGATTCCTGGGCTGGAGAAGGTCAATACGGCGAGGGCTGAAACGGCGATCCACACCGAGGTGGCCATTGCCAGATGCAAGGCCCGCATGTCTTGACTGAAGTC
This sequence comes from SAR202 cluster bacterium, assembly GCA_009392095.1. GTDB lineage: Bacteria > Chloroflexota > Dehalococcoidia > Lucifugimonadales > UBA3495 > UBA9611. The sequence goes on along the minus strand of VFHF01000189.1, from coordinate 6,093 downwards.
AGCCCAGACTACGCCAGCGCCGACCAAAACTTGGGCTACCAAGAGGGCTACGGCAGCCATGGAGAATATCCTGATCTCCAGCGGTTGGGCCCTGCCTCTGAAGCCCAGGTGCAGACTGTATAGCAGGAACAGGCCCACACCTGCGGCTACGTAGCGGTGGAACATGTTGATAACTTGAAGGTGTTGGTTGGGGAATGGGTTTCCTTTCAGACATTGCGGCCACTCTGAACACGCGCCAAAAGCGTCGGTGATTGTCACGTATGAACCGGAAAGTAATAGCAAGAACACCGCCACACCCGAGATAACTATCAATCTAGGAAATCTCCGCGTCTGGTCGATGCCCCAATCGGGTATCTTGATCGCCAACGGCCCACGGTAGGCAACGACCGCCAATACCACTAGGACCGCGACCAAGGTTTCACCGACCGCCAGGTGGGCCATCACAGTTGCTCCGGGGAGTTCACTTAATACGGTAGCGCCGCCCAAACCAGCCTGGGCAAAGACCAACACAAAGGCCACAGTAGCCGGGACCAAGACCCAACGTTCTTGTCGGTATCTGACCCAAGCAGAGATGAACAAAAACACAATCAGCGGCCCTACGAGGAAAGACGCGGTGATGCGGTGGGAATATTCAATTATGGCTTTTGTTTCCAATGGCGGGAAGACGCCACCGTCGCAGCCCGGCCAGTCTGGGCAGCCAAGGCCGGATTCGGTGACCCGCACCACGCCACCCAGGATAACCAAGGCGAATGTGGCTAGGACGGTGAATGCCGAGATTCCCCTAAACCAGTTGTGAAATCCGCCCCGCCGGGCTATTTCCATGACGGTGGCCCAGCAGAAAGGATGGGCGAGATCGTTGTTCCATTCGCACCGACGGTAGAACGCCGTGGTCGGAGACTGCGTGTCATTGGGTTCCTGGTATGTATTCTGGGTTTATCCGGACCGGCTGGACCTGCGGCCGGGATTTCCACCTTGGATGCATCCATAAGGTACAGCGGTGGAATCGGGTGAGAGAGTCCTGCCAGAGCCTTCCGAACGTTATCATAGGGGCCATTTGATGTCAATAAATTTTGTGCCTGGCTACGCACACGGTACGGTCCGATTTTTGCCTGGAATGTGTTACCATTTCCTGCGCTATCATGGAGCTTGCTGTCCAAGTTGAAAATCTAGTTAAACGATTCGGTTCCTTCACCGCGGTCAACGGGGTGACATTTTCGGTTGAGCGGGGTGAGGTCTTTGGGATACTGGGCCCCAATGGGGCCGGGAAGACCACTACACTGGAGATCATAGAGAGTCTTCAGAAGCCAACGGAAGGCCGGGTCAGCGTTTTGGGGCTGGAAGTGCAGTCCAACGCAGCCAAGGTGAAGGCCCGCATCGGAGTCCAGCTCCAAGCCTCCGCCTATTATGGCTACCTTGATCTGACCGAGATCCTGAACCTGCTGGGAAGCTTCTACCCCAATAAGACCCCTCCAAAAGCCCTGCTCGATCAGGTTGGACTGGCGGATAAATCTGGCAGCCGCATCTCGGAGCTCTCCGGTGGGCAGGCGCAACGTTTTGCAGTGGCGGCCAGCCTGGTCAACAACCCGGAATTGGTAATCTTAGACGAGCCCACCACCGGTCTCGACCCGCAGGCACGCCGCAATCTCTGGTCCCTGATTCGTGAGGTCAACCAGCGCGGCGTCACCGTGGTGCTCACGACTCATTACATGGACGAAGCCGCGATTCTCTGCAATCGCCTGGCCATCATGGATCACGGAAAGATTCTGGCGTTAGATTCTCCCCGGAACCTGATCAACCAACTGGAAGCCAGCTATACCGTGAAGTTGACCATGGAAAAACCGATGACCACCACCCAACTGGAATCCTTGAACGGCGGCGTGGAAGTGGTCCAATCCCGAGAGTTGTCTCGAAAGCCAGCGGAGCAAGAAAAACAGGCTGAAGACGATGCTGTATCTGAGAACACCTACATGCTGCGGCTTGCCAATAGCCCATCTGCGCTACGGGGCATGCTGGATGAGATTGCCAAGGCCGGTCTGGGACTGGAAAACCTGCAGATCACCCCGGTTACTCTGGAAGATGTCTTTCTTGAACTCACCGGCACAGAGTTAAGGGACTAGTTTTGGTTGCGTTGGTCTTAGCCGACCTGAAGATGATGGCGCGCAACCGCCAAGCCATTTTCTGGGCTTTATTCTTTCCTCTGATGTTAGTGGTGGTTTTCGGCCTGTTCGATTTCAACGGCGTTGGCGCCGCCGATGTGGCGGTTATCGATAAGTCTGGCGGCCCCAGGGCCGAGATTTTCCTGGAACGGCTGGACGGGATCGAATTCTTGGAGTTGGAGTTTGACGAGGATGACCCCGTCAAGGCGAGGAAAAAGATAACTGACGGCGACCTGGGATATCTGATAGTGATTCCAGAGATGTTCGATGACCCGGCAGCCCAGGCCCAAGCAACTGGCCCTGCGGCGGTGGCGCTGGTCTACAGCACTCGCAATCCCGACCGCAACCAATTGGTTGACGGCGCGATTCGCAACTTGGTGTCCGACATCCACTCGGACGGCGGGCCTATCGTGCCGGCGCAACTGCTGACAGCCGACGTTATTCAGGCTTCTGAGGTCGACTACTTCGATAACGTGCTTATCGGGCTGTTGGGGCTGGGAATCATGACCAACTCCATTATCTCCATCGCCGTCCGCATCAGCACATTCCGGAACCTGTCTATCTTGAAACGGCTGCTGGTTACCCCTCTTCCTATCTGGAAATTCTTCGCCGCGGAGATCACAGCCCATGTCTTATTGGCCTTGGTGCAGGCTGGAATAATTCTGGCCCTGGGTGTATTTGTCTTCGATGGGCACGTTAACGGGAATCTGATTTGGGTTTTGGCCGTTACGGCTTTGGGCAGCGTTGTTTTCTTGAACATCGGGTTCATCTTGTCGGCCTGGGCCAAGTCTCCGGCGGCCGCCTCGGGAATGGGCAACGCCGTGGCCCTGCCCATGATGTTCCTGGCCGGCACTTTCTTCTCCACTGCGGCCCTGCCTTGGATCTTGCCCGAGTTGTCGTTGGCCCTACCTCTAACTCCCATGCTGGCGGCGCTGCGGGACATCGCCATCGACAGCGAACCCATCTGGGAAACTTGGCCATACTTAGCTGCTCTAGGCGGATGGGTGGTGGCAACGGCGCTGGTGGCCGTCAAGGTGTTCAAATTCGGATGATTCCCACCATAGGACCGCGCGGGACTAAAAGACTGGTATCGGCGTTGGCGGCAGGCATGGCCGTGTTGCTGATTGCGGCGGCCTGCGGCGGTGACAGCGAAAAAACGGTGACGGGATTGATCGTAGAGGCAGTCGAGCGTGATTTGGTGGAGATTGAGCTACTACGCGTGCGGGACGACGGCGGTAAAGTTTGGACGTTTTCCACGGAAGGACCTGTCGGCGTCAACGCTGCACACCTGAGGCAACACCAAGTTCTTGGTGAAAAAGTGGTGGTTACATATAGCGTATATCGCGGCGACCTCATCGCCACCGATGTTCGCGACCTTATGGCTCCCAGCGACTAAAGAATCTCCCGGAGATTGGATTCAATCTCAGACGCAGTGGTGAACTGCTCGAATTTGGCGCGCACCAATCCCTGGCTGTCGATGATGAACGTCCACGGTTCCGTGGGCAGTCCCCACTCCTCTACTGCTGGGACCAGATCGCCGGTAGGCCTTGCCTCCTTCATTAGATGAGGCTCTTCAAAGACCTCTACGTGGATGTAGTTCGCCCGGTCTCCCACGCTCTCTTTCACCTTGGTCAGCTCACCCACTTGCGGCCCGCAGGTTGCGCTAACACAGAATGCTGGGGTAGCAAACACGATAACCACGGGCTTGTCCTGTTGCAGCGCTTCATGGATAGACAACTCATAAAGGTCTAGGTCCGGGACGGGGGAGGTGGTGATGTGGGAAATGTCGTCGGTGAGAGCGGCCGTGTGGGTTACGCTGGCCGGGGCCGGTGAGCCGAGAGCTGGAGTGCTGGGTTCTTCTTTGAGCAAGAAACTGGTCTGGGCGAAGATGGGAGCGCCGATGCTGGATGTGAAACTAATGTCCAGTTCATAAGCCCCAGCAGTGTCCAGGTCTAGGTCCGCCACGAACACGCCGCCTACCGTGGTTGGCCAGTCTACGAATCTGGCGGTCAGCGATTGTTTCAACTCCCTGGCGTCTTCCCGTGGCACCAAGAAATAGACCTTCACATCCGAGGATGTACTTAATTCCGGCATTCCGTCGCGGTTGATTACGCCGAACATGATGCGGCTCACGCCCACCGCCATGTCTGTGGTTACGATGACGCCCGAGTACTCCGGGCCCCCGGCCTGTTGCTCGCTGGAGATGATTGTGTCGTCCGAACCCGAAGAGCAGGCGGCCGTAAGCAGCAGCAGTAAGGGAACTAAAAATAGGAGAGCCCTTGGGTTGACCATCTTTAGGATGAGTCCATGCCCGTTGGCCAGGTTAAGCATCTGGAAAATCCTTGTGGTTCAGATGGGGATGGCGGTGCGGGGCCGCGCCGGGGTCGTCAGTCTGACTCGGCTCGCGTTTTTTGATGCCTAGAACAGGGTATTGGATGGGGCCGGTAAAGGCCAGGAACAGTCGGGTCTCCAAGGTCCTGTGTGAGCAAATCAGATCTACAGTAGGCCGCTTAGATGCCGCCGGACGACCAACTTGACGACCGTAAGCAAACCGAGTGCTCCGAGGATGGCCCCGAACACTTCTGGCGTCTATTCTCTGCTGGCCATGCCGATGGCGATACCGCCGGCGGGCGGATGGTCGGTGTCCGTAATGGCCATCACCAGGAACAGAAGTCCCACTGAAAGGGCCATAATCAGAGCGTGGAATTGACTGTGGTCTACGGTGAAGGTCTCGATGGACCCGGCGAACAGGATGAAAGAAAACACTGAGCCCAACAATAGTGCCATGGTATGTCCGCCGACCATTGCCCGCAGCCGTGCCGTCGCTCCGTTGGGGTTGATGAAGATGCCGACCACGCTGGAACCCAACCCTGCTGCGATGGCTGCTGATGACGGGGATTCGACGAACAACAAGATGATTGCCACGGCCACAAAGGCCAAAAACGCCCGCAAGAAGCACTGCTCGTATCTGTGGCGGAATTTGGGGTCCAGTAAGTAGGGACTTACTTCCTCGTTCAAGAAGTCCCTCATTCCTAACCGGTCCCACAGCCTATTCTCGTGCGATGGACCGGGCTGCTGTACCGGGTGCGGGTCGCCGTTGTTTTTTCATCATCGGGCAATGGACAGTTTCTCCGCTGGCCTAGGTCTCGTTCAAGCTGTGGGCGAAGTCGAGCCAGACCCTGGCGCATGGCACCGGCATGATGTGCTGGACGAAGCCGTAAACGCCGGGGAAGATCACTTTTCGGCCGTTGGGGAACAGGTCTGCCGCCCCCCGGAAATCTCCGAGGACTTCCTCCCGCAGATTGGCGGCCGCCAGCATCAGCATGGGCGTCTGCACGTCTTTCAGCATCGGGCCGATGTCTCCAGCGGCATTGCGTTGGAATCCGGAAACGACATGGGCCGGGGTAGCTTTCATCTGCTCGGCGTACCAGCGGATATAGGCCGGGTCAACTATCTGCGGGTCTAGCCGTCGTCCGATGGATTCCTCCACCCACACGTTGATACCTTCCTGGTCGATTAGGTCGGCGCTCTCTTTGTGGTGCGAGTCGAAATTAGTTGGGGAGGTGCAGACCGTGAGCGAACGCAGCCGCTCCTGGTTGTTGATGGAAAAATTCATTGAGATGGAGCCGCCCACCGTTTCGCCGATCAGGTGGAACTTGTCCAGTTCCATCTTGTCGACAAACTCCTTCAGGTCGCTGGTGAAACTGTTCAGGGTCCAGGCATGGTCCGGCCCGGATACGTCGGATAATCCCATGCCCCGCATGTCGAACCGGATAACCCGGTAGTGCTGGGCGATGATTGGTACCCAGCCGAACCACATCTTGTGGCTCTTGGCCATGCCGTGGTGCATCAACACCGTTTCCGGCTCAGTCCAGGGGTTCGTGAAGTCATCGATGGTATAGAAAAGTTCTATGCCGTCATCTAGGCGTAATTTCAT
>VFHF01000188.1 GCA_009392095.1 SAR202 cluster bacterium | reverse complement strand
AGCATTCGCTGGCCGTCGTGGGTCAGAGATCCCAAAAGAAAGTAGAGCGACATATAGATTTAACCCCCATCAAACACGTCTGGGATCCAGGCTGACGAGTTCCATGAAAGTATATCACCGGGCTGAGTGCGCATCGGAGTCAGTTTCCGCCCTGGAGGACCCGTACTGATCTCGGGTTGAAGGCGAGTGTTACAGACTGACCGGACTGTGCTGGACCAGAGGCCGCACCTGCCACGGCGTGGCAATAGAGTTCGCCTTTCCCGACATGGACCCTCACCTCGTACCGGTCGCCTCGAAACACCCGCTCGATTACCACTCCCTGCAATAAGTTTCCATCCGGCGTCTTATCCGCAGGGATGCCCGACATTGAGATCCCGCTCTCATCGACTAGAAGGGTTATCTCAGACCCCTTTTCGGTTCCCGAACCCGGCGGTTTCGGCGCCGTTATCAAACCAACCGAACATTCAATCTTGAGGGCCTCTCCGTCGTCGATGACCACGCCGGGAAGGACATTCTTGAACCCCAGTGTACGGGCGACGAATCCGTCAGCGGGATTGGCTACCGCCTCTTCGGGAGTGCCGGTCTGTATGATACGGCCGTGGTTCATAAAGATAAGTCTGTCGGCCATCGTGAAAGCTTCGTCCCGGTCGTGGGTGACGTAGATAGAGGTTACCCCCACCTCTTTCAGAATCCGGCGGACCTGATTCTGCAACGACTCCCGGAGCGCCCGGTCCAGCGAGCCCAGCGGCTCGTCAAGCATCAACAGCCTCGGCGCCGGCGCCAGGGACCGGGCCAGCGCCACCCGCTGCCGCTCACCGCCTGAAAGTTCATGCACCTTCCGGCTGGCCAGGCCGCCCAATTCCACCAGGTCCAGCAACTCCTGGACCCTGGCCTGAACCTGGGCTGAGGGGAGTTTTTGCATGCGAAGTCCAAACGCCACGTTGCCGAAGACATCCATATGGGGAAAGAGGGCCAGGTCTTGGAACATCAGCCCGAAACCCCGCTGCTGGGGGGCCAGACCATTCATGGTCCGGTCGTCGAATTCGATTGTCCCGGCGTCTGGGTCTTCCAGTCCGGCCAACATCCGCAGCATCGTGGTCTTGCCGCAACCGCTGGGGCCCAGCAGGCACAGCAGCTCACCAGGCTCGGCGGAGAACGAAACACCGTCAACGGCGGATACTCCGCTGAATGATTTGTAGAGACCCGAGACCGATAGAAGAGCCATCAGAAGCCACCCACGCCCTTATACCGGAAGCGTTCGATGGCGATGAAGCCTACGGCCACCACGGCCATCAACAGCACGCTCATGCCCAAGGCCATGCCCAGGTTGGATGCGCCGGGTAGGCCTAGGAACCGGAAGATCGCCACTGGCATGGTGGTGAACTCGGCCCGGACCAGGATCAGCGACGCCCCGAATTCGCCCATGGACACCGCGAAGGCGAAAGTGGCGCCGACCAACAGCGCCGGAGCGATCATGGGGAGTTCAACCAGTAAAAATACCTTCGATGGACTGGCGCCAAGCACGGCCGCCGCCTCCCTAAGGTTGGGGTTCATCCCCTTAAGCACCGGCAGCAGGCTTCGGATGACGAATGGGTAGGCCACCAGGCTGTGGGCGATCACCAGAATCAACCAAGAGCCGCGAAGGTCCAAAGGCGGCCTTCCCAGCGCGATGATGTAACCGAACCCCAGTGTCACAGCCGAAACACCCAGGGGCAGCATGACCAAGGCGTCGGCCATGTTTCGCCATCTGCGTCTGGCGTTGGTTATGAAGTAGGAGATGATCGTCCCTACCACCAGGGATATGGCCACCGTGGTCAAGGCGAATCTCAAGGAGTTCCAGATTATCTTCACCGGCGACAGGTGGAAGTAAGAACGGCGCTCGTCGGAGAATAGATTGGCCATCTGGGCCGTGCCGAATCCGCCGTCGAAGGTGATCCAGCGCACCACGAGAGCGATCAGGGGCGACAGCATCGCCAGCAGCACCAACACCATCGCAATGACTAAAACTTTGTCCCAGAGCCGTACCGGCTTGCGGGACGTGGCCTCCCGCGGCTTGAGGTCCATGCGCACCACCGATTGTTCCTGGAACCTGGAATAGAGCAGCAGGAAAAAGTAGGTGAATCCAAGTTGGATAATGGACAGCGCGCCCGCCAAGGGCAGCCGGAACAACTTGGCCGTCAACTCGTAGATCGCCACCTCTAAGGTTGCGAACTCGGGGCCTCCCAGCACCAGAACCACGCCGAAGCTGGTGAAGGAGAAGGCGAAGGCCAGCAACGAAGCCGAGGCGATGGCCGGCAGGAGCATCGGCAGCGTCACATGGTAGAAGGTGCGGAACGGACCGGCGCCCAGCACCTTGGCCGAATGCTCCAGGTTCGGGTCCAGGTTGGACCACAGCGCCGAGACGATCCGGACGATGATGGCGTAGTTATAGAACGCGTGGGCCATGAAGATGATGGTCAGGGAATTGCTGATCCTGACCGGTGGCTCGTCCAGTCCGAACATCGACTCCAGAGCCGAGTTTACGATGCCCTGGGAGCCGAACAGAGCGGTGAAGCCCATGGCCACCACGATGGTGGGCATCACGAAGGGCAGCGTGGAGATTGCTTTGAGCAGCGTCTTGCCGGGAAACTCGTATCTAGCGAAGAGAAAGGCCGCCGGCAGACCCACAGCCAGGGTCAGCAGCGTTGAGACGACCGCCTGCCAGACGGTGAACCAGATGCGCCCCAGGTAATAGGAGTCGTTCAGCAGCACCTTGAAAGGGTCGAAGCCGAACCCGCTCTCGCCCCCCAAGCTCCGCTCCAAGATCGAGCCCAGGGGGTAGACGAAAAATATCGCCAAGTATACCAGGGGCAGTAGGAATAGCAGCCGGCCGGCAGTCAAAGCTAAGTTTCCTTTTCAGATTTGACTACCGCTTCCACCGGTTGGCTGGCCGCCGCGGTGGTATCAACGGCCGATGGGGAGGTCACTGGGTTCAGCGGAGGACGACCGATGTCCACTCGTCGATCCACTCGTCACGCTTGGCGTCGATGGTGTCCGGTCCGATGTCCGCCGGCGCGGAGGGCACTTCGGCGAACCTGAAGTAGTCCGGCAGTTCGGCTTCGCTATTTACCGGGTAGACGAACATCCGGCCCGGGATGTCTTCTTGGAACGGCCGGTCCAGGACGAAGTCGATGAACTTCTTGGCCAGGTCCTCGTTATCCGTCCCTTTAAGGATTCCGATGCCTTCTATCTGCAGGAAGGTTGCTTTGTCCACCAGCACGTTGCCGGTCGGTGGTTCCTCGAGTGCGACCTCCGAGAAGAAGAACTCGGCTGCGGGGCTGGTGGCATAGCTCAGCACCAGGGGCCTGTCTCCGCCGTATTTGCTGAAGTCAGTGTAATACGCTTCCGACCACCCGTCTTTCACGGCCAGATTATTGGCTCTTAGGTCGGCCCAGTAGTCCAGGTAGTCATAGTCGTCATCCTCCCCGAAATAGGAAACGGTGGCGATAAGGAAGGCCAGTCCCGGTGTGGACGTGGCTGGGTTCTCGACCACCAGGCGTCCGTCCCATTCAGGCTGGGTCAGGACCTCGAGGGAAGTAGGTGCGGTGAGCCCGTTTTCTTCCAGATAAGCGATGTCGTAATTGAGGTTGACGTAACCGTAGTCAACGGGAGTGACGTGGAAAGTGTCGTCTAAGATGAACTGCGCCGGCACGTTGTCGATGAGATCGGATTCGTACTGGATGAAGATGTCCTCCCGCAATGCCCGGCTTAAAAACGTATTATCGACGCCGTAGAGGAGGTCGCCGGAGGGGTTCCCCTTCTCAAGTATGGCCCGGTTCAGAACCGCACCCGAGGACCCGGCTTTTTGGATGGTCACTTTGGCGTTGTTGGCCTCCTCGAATTGGGCGATGATCTCTTCGCCGATGTCGAAGCTGTCGTTGGTCAAGACCACCAATTCGCCCGGTTTGGCTGGCACGGATGTCGCTTTAGCTGTAGGTTTCGCAGTTGGCTCAGCTGCGGGCTTCGCAGCTGGCTTAGCTGTAGCTGCCGGCTTAGGTGCGGCGGTTGGAGAGGTAGATGGTGTATCTCCATCTCCTCCACAAGCCGTCAAGACCAACAGTGCCAACAGGGTAATTATTGCTGAGATTGTTGTTGATTTGATCATGCGTGACTGCCTCCCAAAGTACTTCGAAACAGACTCGACTGGGCAAAAAAATAACCGCCAATGGTGAGTATTGACGGCCTAACATGATATTTTACGCTCTAGTCCGTTTCCCTCCGCTGGCATTACCCAGATCAGGTTCGCAAGGGTCGGTGGCATTGAAGGCCGCCCTCTCAGCCCGGCTAAACCGAGCTCCCCTACGTGCCTAGATGATTCGATTGTTAATCGCGGCGCCCATTTCGCGGGCACAGAGGAATTATAGAAGGGCTGCTGAATGAGTGTCAATATGAGCATATTGCGAAATGAGTTAGGCACGAATTTAGTGCGACGTGCTCTTCATGATTTCGATCTTTTGGTGCTCTTTGACGGTGGGTTTCTGCCCGCCTAGTCTTTCTCATGTTTCGGTCTAGATGATTACCGAGAATGAAACCCTGGTTTCAGTTCGCCTGTTCGACCTTCGTAGGCTTCAGCAACATAATCTTTGTTTCCCGAGATAATTTTTTGCTCTCTTAGCTGGGCCTGCAAATCCCACAAGAATTGGCGCCTAAGAGAGTCGCCCTCATACTCCCAAACATCAATATTTACGATTCTGGTTTTTGTGTTCCTCTCTCCATTCGCCAATTCCGATTTCTTGACATGAATCTGTGGCCGCCATACAATCCGGCCAACCAGGATCACCCGTGAAGGGTGCCCGAAACTGATGCGCCGGTCACGGCTGAGCGCTACGAAAATACGGTAGAATATAGCCGATTAAGACCTGTCCGAAATAAGGAGGCCCCAATGGCAGATTGGCCGAAGGTTAAATACAAGGAAGAAGGCATGCGTGAAGGCATGCAGATCGAAGACGCCCAGATTTCCGTCGATGACAAGGTCGAGCTGTTGGACATGCTGTCGGAGACGGGCTTGCAACAGATCGTGGTCGGCTCCTTCGTTAGCCCCAAATGGACTCCTCAGATGGAGCGCATCGACGAGATTGTAACCAAGTTCAAGCCCAAGCCCGGCGTCACCTACACCGCGCTGGCGCTGAACTCCCGGGGCGTGGAGCGGGCCAAGGCCTACTCTCCCCCGCTGACCATCGAGCGGGACGCCTTCCCTCGGCTGAACGTCCACATGTGCGACGTGTTTGTCCGCCGCAACACCAACCGGACCCAGATGCAAGAGATGGAGCGCTGGCCCCAGGTCATCGCCCAGGCCCAAGAGCTAAATATCAAAGAGGCGGGCATCGGGACCAACGCCAGTTGGGGCTCCAACTTCTTGGGCGAGTTCCCAGTAGATAACCTGATGAAAATGCTTGAGCGCCAGCACAGCATGTGGGACGAGGTCGGTATCGACGTGCGCAGCGCCTCAATGGGCGACCCCATGAGCCATTGCACCCCTGCCAAGGTTGAGGAGAGTGTTTACCGCGTCAAGGAGACGTGGCCGGAGATCAACCATATCCGCCTGCACCTACACAATGGACGCAACATGGCCATCGCGTCCGCCTACGCCGCCATGAGAGTGCTAGGTCCTGACGATACCTTGGAGATCGACGGAACAATCGGCGGGTTTGGCGGTTGCCCTTACTGCGGCAACGGGCGCGCCACCGGGATGGCCCCTACAGAGGACCTGCTCCACATGATGGATGACATGGGCATCCCCACCGGCGTGGACATCGACAAATTGGTCGAATGTGTCTGGGCAGCCGAGAAGATCATGGGCCGCGAACTCTACGGCCACGTGTCCAAAGCCGGCCCCCGGCCCAAGACCTTGGATAGGCTCTACGACATCGACATGCCGTTCGTAGAGACCACGGAACAGGCCAAGCACTTCAAGGTTGGCCCTGGCGCCTACGAAGGCGGTATCTACCCCTATAGCGAGCCCATCACCAGTCCCTATCGGGACCGGGTGGACGCTGGCGGCCCGGCCTACGACGACGCCAACGGCGACTTCCCCTGGAAGCAGGACTGGTTCCCCGCCAAGGGCTAACCCGTCCTGCTCAATGGAGTCCGGAAATTGCGGCCAACCATCAAATGGTTGGCCGTTTTAATTTTGGGTCTTTATTGCTTTGGCGAACTCTCACCCTTGCAAGTGAGAGGGTACAGTCCCTTCTCCCGGCGCAGATGGGGAAGGTTAGGCCTGACGGAGTCGAGGCTCTCGACGCAGTAAGAGATGGAGGCCGGCCCGAGCTAGCCTGCAACCCCGTTGAGTGCTAACATGTCGCCACTCTCAGTCAACGCTCCGGTAAGCAATAGATAACTCAAGGAGTCCTAACAATGGCCACGACCAACCCTACCGACCCCAACAAGATTCGCCTGACCGGCGAGAATTCTTTCATCCGCCTTTCAGACGACGCAAGCAGGGAGGAGACAACCAGGGCCAGCCACTGGCGGGTATTGTGGTCTCCGGGCGGCACTGGTCACGTCTTATTCCTGCAGAGCGAACTCACGGACAATGAAGTGCAGATATATTCAGACAACATCGCCCTGACCCGGTGGCTCCAAGACGAGATCGAGAGTTTGCTGCACCAACCTTTCGCCGACCAGACCATGCAGGTCGTCGACGCCGAGTTCACCAGGAAGGGCGACCCCAGCACTTTCTGGACCGAGACGATAATCAGCGATGAAGCTGAGATCGCCATGACCTGGCACGATTTCATGGAACCTTACATGCTGGTGGTCCCGGCGGGCAGCGCCTCGGGTAGGCCCCATGGCGTCTATAGCTGTTTCATTCCAGCCCGGAAGGCCCAGTTGACGATCAATGGTGACGTGGCTAACGGCAACGTCTCTACCGACCGCCGTGGCGACAAAGATAGCAGCTCCGCCTGCTTAGCCTGGTCCGAAACCTGGGTTCGCCCCTAAACACCCGCCGGCACAGCCGGGTTTAGGTTCGAAGGAGCGGCATTGGTCTGGTGGGGATTGGTTGTGTCTGGGCATCTGATTAGTCACCGTTGACGGGTATTTCCACCTGGGAATGGACGGAGGGGTTATGCGTATTGGACTCTTGACTGGCGCTAGAGGTGCGGCGATTGAACTCCACTCCTTGATTCAAGAAGTGGTCCAGGCCGAAGAGGACGGGTTCGACAGCATCTGGATACCGCAAGTCTCTTCTGGTCCGGGTTTTGATGCCCTCACCGTGTTATCTCTGGCGGCGTCCAAGACCAGACGCATCCCAGTGGGGACCGCAGTTGTGCCGATATTTCCCATCCACCCTATGGTTTTGGCTAAACATGCGCTGACAGCCCAGATCGCATCGGAAGGGCGCATGACGCTAGGCGTCGGCTTGTCCCACCGGCCAATGATTGAGGATGTAATGGGACTTTCCTACGAAAGCCCCGCCCGGCACATGGAAGAGTATCTTAATGTTCTTAGGCCATTGTTGGATGACGGCAAGGTGGATTTCCAAGGCCGATTTTTCAACGTCAAAGCGCAGTTTCAGGTGCCGGGCGCTCTTCACGTCCCGGTCGTGATTGCGGCATTGGCGCCCATGATGCTGCGTATCGCCGGCGAGCAGGCTGACGGGACATTTACTTGGATGGCGGGTCCCAATACCGTCGAATCACATGTCGTTCCACGGATAAATCGGGCAGCGGATTCAGCGGACAGACCGTCGCCCCGCATCTGCGTGGGCATGCCCCTTGCTGTGACTGACAACCCTCAGGAGGCGCGGGCGCAAGCGGCCAAGACCTACGGGCGATACGGCCAACTGACCAACTACAGAAGGATGCTGGACATCGAAGGCGTGGAAGGTCCCTCGGAGGTTGCTCTCATCGGCAACGAAGACCAGGTTGCAGAGCAGCTAAAGGCCTATGCTGACGCGGGAGCGACTGATTTTCTAGCGTCGGTATTTCCCGTAGGAAACGACGAGGGCGCTTCGTTGGCCAGATCCAACAATCTCTTAAAAAGCCTGGTAGGCAAACTATAGCTATTGGCCGTCCTACCACCCCGACGCCCCATGAGGCAATCCCAGAAGCAACTGCCCGCCGTACTCGAAGTTGGAGTGCAGTGCTGCTATGTGTTGGCCGGCGGTGTGGATGTCGCGAAAATATTGTTCTAGGTCGTTGCTTTCGTGGATGGCGTTGGTGCCTGCAGCGTAAAAAAGCATGTCCACTGCCCGAACCGACTCCCGCACGGCGTGGGTGATGGCCAACCTAGCTTGTAAGATCTGGGGGCCGGGGTCTAAATCCCCCCGAGAAGCCGATTCCCACATCTCGCCCACCGCATCGAGGGCGTAGGCCCGCGCCCCGCTGATGATTGCCTCGGTTTCGCCAACCACGGTCTGGACAGCCGTCCGGTCTCGAATCAACGTCGGCGATGTCGTGGAACCTGAGCTGGTGGCTAGGCGGACAAATGTGTCCATAGCACCCCGGGCGATCCCCAGTCCCATAGCGGCGAAGGGCGTCCAGCCGGTGGCGGTCACCGTCCGCGGTTCATACAGCGGGCCGTCGGTGGCTGCAGCCTCGTAGAGCAGGCAGGTATGTTCGTTGGGGACGAACGCTTCTTCGATCACCACATCGTTGCTGCCGGTGCCCCGCATGCCCAGTGTGTGCCAAGTCTTTTCAACCATCGCGACAGACCGGGGAACGATCATCACGCGGGTTACAGGGCCGCCTTGAGAGTCAAAAACAGGACCGTTATCGCCAACGATGTTGCAGTTCAAGACCAGCCAATTGGCGTGGTCTGACCCGCTGACGTAGTTCCACCGCCCGCCAATCAGGTACCCGCCATCTAACGGCCGTGCGTCGGCGGTGGGTCGGAACGACCCTGCGGCCCGGATGTCCAGTGGTTGATCGAACATCTCCTGGCCTACATCGGCCGGGAGCCAGGCAGAATATATCGAGATCGCGCTGGCCACGAAGGAGCACCAACCCACCGAGCCGTCCACCTTGGAAAGCTCCTCTACGGCCAGGAATGCGGTGATCGGGTCGGTCTCCGGACCGCCGATGGATCTGGGCACGAAGAGCTGGAAAAGGTTGGCCTCGG
This sequence comes from SAR202 cluster bacterium, assembly GCA_009392095.1. Lineage (GTDB taxonomy): Bacteria > Chloroflexota > Dehalococcoidia > Lucifugimonadales > UBA3495 > UBA9611. The sequence goes on along the minus strand of VFHF01000188.1, from coordinate 7,184 downwards.
CCATTGCCTTGACCAACGAGTTAGGCAATGTGCTCTGGGCTTGAATCTCGTCCTTGGCCGCCTTGATCTGCGGAGCCAACGCGATCGCGGCGGCCACGGGGTCATTGGTTCTGGTGTCGGTCATTCGTCCTCAGGATGAATCTGGCCGGGGCGTCCTGTCTAGGCGGACGCGCAAGCGATGGCTTTGACGCTGCCGGCCATCTCCGGTAGCACGTGGGATGACCAGTTTTGGCCGCCGTCCCTCGTTCCGTAAACCTCGCCTTCCCGAGTGCAGAAATACACCTGTTCCGGAGCGTGTTCATTGATCGCGATTCCGAAGGTTGTGCTCGCCGGGCTGACGCCCTTGTCGAAACGTTCCCAGGTGTCGCCTTGGTTCGTGGAACGCATGACGCCACCTTGTTTGCTGCCGAAATTCAGCCCCACGCAGGCGTAAAGCGTGTTGGGATCGTTGGGTGCGGACTCAACCCCCCGGGAGTAGAAGATGTCCGTGAACTTTGGGAAGTCCAGGTTATCCCAGTTTGCTCCCCGATCCCGGCTCCGCCAGACCCCGGTTCGGTTGGAAATGAACACGGCGGACGAATCGGCTGCGCCTACGGTTACGCCGTGTAGGTCCATGAGGTCGACATCTCCGTCGAACTCTTTATTCACGATGGTCCAAGACTTGCCGCCGTCCGAGCTGTGGGCCGCGCCGCCGACTTCCAGCGCGGCATACATCTGGTCGGGATTATTAGCCTCGATACCGATGCCCAGGATGCGAGTGGCGAAGGCCATCTGGACCGAGTCCTGGTTGATGATGGTGGCCAGGAGGGCCCAATTCTCGCCGCCATCTGTAGACTTGTATACTTCGCTGCCTTCCGTGCCCAGGAACATGGTATTCGGGTCATTGGGGTGGAATTTGATGGCCCACACGTGGCGGCCCTCAGCCATGTTCATGCGCTCAAAGCTGTCTCCGGAATTCTTGGACCGGTAGACGCCGCGTTGTGTGCCCACGAAGACCGTCTTGGCGTCGTTGGGGTGAATGGCGATGGCCCGTACTTGGGGGGACGGCGGCATTCCCTTGGCCAACTTTTCCCATTTACCGTCCGACTCTTCCTTGCGGTAGAGGCCGTCCGCTTCCGCGCCGACGTAGATCAGTGTTTTTCCTGCCATATCTATATCCCTCCGGACGAAATTATTTGTGCGCCAGACACTGGGTTTTCGGGTTCGAATGGGGCCATTCTGCGCAGACTGGCGGCCATTGTCAATCGGGCTGCTGGCTGTCCCTACGAATGCTGAGGCCCGTCGTCAAGTTGTTGTTGATATTCTTGCGGTTCCGTCAGCATCTACCGATAATGTGAACCGTATCCGAGAAATGAATGGCTCGGTCGTGGCCGGCTAAGGGTCTGCCAGGGGTTTTCAGATCATGCCGGAATCGGCTGCTTACCTCTTGTTTGCCTTTGGTGTGGTCTTGTTGATCCGCAGTATCATCAGGCCCCGCAGGCTGAACAACGCGGAGAAAACGATCGGTCCGAGGCTGCTAGACAGTGTTCGATCGGGTCTGCGAAAATACCGCCGAGCCGGCCTTGTTATTGGGTTGGTGGTAATTGGGCTGATCTGGTACCCCTTTATAAATACGAGACCAGATTCAAAGCGCATAATTACGAAACGCGGAGGCGGCCGATGGGCATGTATCGAATATTTCCGGGGGACGATGGTGAAAGCCATATCGAGGAGTTTAGATTGGCGGACCACCCTGAGTTGGGCGCCATGACCAATATCAGCGAGGTCAAAGTCCAAGAATTTGAAGGCACTAGAGACATGCCTCTGCACCCGCTGCCGGAACGCCGGTTGATCATCCATCTGTCCGGCGAGGTTGAGATCACGACCAGTGACGGAGCCAAGCAGATCTTCCGGGCCGGCGATGTGCGGTTGATGGATGACGTGACCGGGCGTGGTCACGCCCACGTTGACCTTACCCCTTCTGAAGCGGTCTACATCATCCTCAAGGACTAGTTAGCTGGTTCGCCGCATCGCTACCAATTTGTGATTCAACCATCACGACACGGTGAAGTGACCTTTATTGGCAAGACGCTTGACCCATCTTGGGTATCATGTCGATGTAGCCGCCGACGGCGACCGAGTCTGGTGAATGTTAAACCAGAATCGGTACGGTTGTATCCTTCTGGATCTGAGAATGCCTGGATTAGCCTGCCAGGATTTGTACCGCTGGATTGTTAATCTTGACCCTAACCAGGCACGTTATTAATATGATTATAGTACGGTTGAACGTGCGACCTTGCTATCTACAACTGCTCCACCCGGGGATTCTTCCGAGTGGAGCTTTTTGATTTTACAGAATGGCAAACCTGACCAGATGGACAATGTTGCTTAACATAACATTTAGAAATTATGGTTCCTTTCTCCAGCGCGCCGCCCGGTTGATCCTGCCGGGCGGCGTTTTTCGTGCCTCAGAAACCACCCCCATCCACACCGTTTCGCCATTTGGCCAAAACATCTCGGTCCCGGGGAAAGGCCAGCTCCGGAAGTGCGTCGATCTCAAAGAAACCGACTTCTAAAGCTTCCGGCCCCGCCGCCAACTCCCCTCCGGTTTCCTTCGAGGCGTATACCGCCACCATTACGGGATCGTCAGATACTGAATATAGGCCAATCAACTCTCCAGGCTCAACCCTCAGTCCGGTTTCTTCCCAGACTTCCCTGGCGGCGGCCCGCTCCACCACCTCGCCCCTATCGACATATCCGCCCGGCAGGCCCCAAAGACCATACCCCAAATCGGTGGCCCGGCGAATCATCAACACCTTGCCATCTCTGGGCACGATGCATACCACCGCCACCTTTGGATCGTAGAAGATAACGCGGCCGCAGTTGGGGCACACAGGCCGCTCTTGTCCAAAGACATCTTTGTTCTCAAGGGCGGTGGCGCAGGATGGGCAGAATTTATCTTCTTTGGTCACGAAACATCCCCTTGTAACATCGTTACGGCTTGGGGTTATAACGCCGTTGATTATAATATGCCCTGGCCGCGTGATCTTGTGCATAGGTCGGCTGGCGGCTGGGGAGTAAAATCAGCACTATTAAAGCATTCAAGTTAAATTCCAGGCGGTTTGTAACGGCCAGGTCATTCGGGTTCGGTTTCATAGTAGCCTCGGTTGTAGCTGTGTTGATCGTAATCGCAATGGTGGTCCTTGGCGAATACACCAAGACCAGAGGGCGATTCCTCCTTACTGCTCTTGTGCTGGAAGGATATTTCTTCTGCAGCCTGGGACCGGCATGGGTCGCGGAGCGTAGGTCTGAATCCCAATTGTCGCAGGCGGCATTAACCGCGGCAGTTGCTGCCTTGGCACTGCTGTTGACTGGGATTTGGGGCACACCTAACTCCGACGCGTTCTGGAAGAGCGCGGCGATCGTTACGATATTGGCGGTGGTCCTGGCTTATTTAGCCGTACCGGACGTTGAGCCTGGAAGGATAGCCGTCAGCTTCCAAGGGAAGGCCGTTTCGCTTGCAGCCGGAATAGCCTGCATCGGCATAGCCGGCGGGATAAATTGGCCGCCGTACTGGTGGGTTTTCACACTGGCGTTCGTGGTTTGGGCTGGCGCAGTTTTGGTCCCGCCAGCAAAGTATCTTGGCAGGCGTATCAGAAAACGGTTTCAGGGACGCTGAGCGCGCACCAGTTCTTCGACCATGCTGCGTTCAGGCATGGAGTCCTGAGCTCCGGTTTGGCTCACAGCCAGCGCCCCGGAGGCACAGGCGATCGTTACCGCTTTTTCTAGGTCTTTGCCCTCGGCCAATGAGACTGCCAGCGCTCCGTTGAAAGCGTCCCCTGCCGCAACCGAGTCCACGGCAGCCACATCGAAAGGTGAAACCATGCCATGAACCTCGTTATTGGCGAAATAGGCCCCTTGGGCTCCCAGTTTGATCACCGCCGTTCCCACGCCCCTTCGCAGAAGCGCGGCCGCGGCTTTGTTAGCGGACTCCGGTCCTGTCACTGGGAACCCGACCAACGCCTGGGCTTCGGTCTCGTTAGGGGTGATTAAGTTACAGAGACCCAAGAGTTCGTCTGGCACCGGCCTGACCGGGCCGGGGTCTAATATGACAGCCACCCCCAACGAGACCGAAGCCCAGGCTACCTCCAACGATAACTCGATGGAAGTTTCAAGTTGCAGCAACAAAGCCGCCGCGCCCGCCAGCAAACGTTTCACCGCCTGGCCTTGCTCCGGGCCGCAGGTGTCGTTGGCCCCCAGGACCTGGGTTATGCAGTTTTGGGCTGTCTCGTCGACGCCTATCACAGCGATTCCTGAGCTTTCCTCCGGGTTAACGCCGATGCCGGAGATGTCGACGCCCGCCGCTGCCAACCCCTCCAGCAACTGCGGGCCAAAGATGTCGCCGCCGACTCGTCCGACCATGGCAGCCCTGGCCCCCATGCGGGCTGCGGCGACGGCCTGGTTGGCGCCCTTGCCCCCGGCATAGGTTAGAAACCGGCTGCCAACCACGGTCTCGCCGGGCCGCGGGAACCGTGGTGAAAAGGTCACCAGGTCCATGTTGATCCCGCCCAGGACTATTATCTTCGGCGCTTGTTGGGTCATATCGCGTTCACGCTAGCATCAGCCGCCCAGAAGGGTCAACGATGGGCGGTCTGGATGCCCGATCAGCCCATGCTATAATCGCCCCGGCGTGGTTACACGCCTGGCCACCCGAGCTAAACGGATAATCTAGGAGAATTAATATGGCTGCGGCGTTGGACAAGATTAAGGTCGTCGACCTGACCCGCACTTTGGCCGGACCCTTCTGTACCATGCTGATGGGCGACATGGGGGCTGAGGTTATCAAGATCGAAGAGCCGACCGGCGGTGACGAAACTCGTCACTGGACCCCATTTGTGAATGGTGAAAGCACCCAGTTCCTCACCTTCAATCGCAACAAACGTAGCCTGGCAGTCAATCTGAAAGAGCCCGAGGGCCTCAAGATCGTTAAAAACTTGGCCGCCGACGCTGATGTGATGATCGAAAGTTTCCGCGCTGGAACCCTCGAGCGGTTGGGTCTTGGGTACGAAGAGATCAAGAAGATAAACCCGGGCGTGGTCTATTGCTCAATCTCCGGGTACGGACGCACCGGACCGATGTCTGACATGCCCGGTTACGACCTGTTGATCCAGGCCTACAGCGGCCTGATGAGTTTGACTGGAGACCCGGACGGATCGCCACTCCGGATCGGATTCTCCTTGGTGGATCTGTTCACGGGGATGATGGCCTACGGAACGATTCTTACGGCCCTCCGGCAGCGCGACCAAACCGGGAAGGGACAATGGGTTGAATCGGCTCTGCTGGACGGCCAAGTAGCCGCCCTCAGCTATCATGCAACCGGCTTCATGGGCACCGGAGTCGAGCCCAAGCGGATGGGTTCAGGCCACCCGAGCCTAGTCCCATACCAGAGCTTTAATTCCAGCAATGGCCAATTTATCATCGGTTGCGCCAACCAGGGATTATGGGAGCGCATGGCCCGCGCCATCGGACAGGAAGGCATGCTGGACGACCCCCGTTACACGACCAATACCGACCGGGTGGACCACCGGGCTGAGTGCGTGGGAGAGCTGAACGCTGTATTCGCCACCAACACTACCGATCACTGGGTTGACCTGATCGTTGCGGCGGGCGTGCCTTGCGGCCCCATCAACACCGTCTCCGAAGTGGTCTCCAACCCCCAAGTTTTGGCCCGCAATATGATCGCGGAAGTGGACCATCCCAATGTCCCCAACCTGAAATTCCCTAACTCTCCATTGAAGCTGACCGACTCCCCGGCCACCATACGCCGGGTACCACCGCTGCTGGGCCAGCATAGCGAAGAGATATTGAGCGAGTCTGGCTACTCTGGGGACGAGATTGCCGGCCTGAAAGAACGAGGAGTTATCGGAGGCTAGGGGAACTAAAGACCTGACCTTGTTTCATGTCTCCGGTGGCCCTAATCCTTAGCTAAGAATATGCCTGCAAACAAACTGCGTCTCATACATACCTCGGACACTCACCTGGGCGACATCACCGGCCATCCCCAGTCGGCGGATGCGCTAACTGCTGTGGTGGAATCGGTCGCCGATAACGGTGGCGACATGCTGCTGCTGGTGGGCGACATTTTTGACAACGAGCGTGTCTCGGATGATGTGCTGAGTTGGTTCCTGGGAGAGATGGAGCGGTTGAAGAAGCCGGCGGTGGTCTTGCCTGGCAACCATGACCTGATCCATGAGACCTCGGTCTACCACCGCGAACCATTCAACCACGCGCCGGAAAACCTCTTTGTGCTCAAGGGAACTGAGGGTGAGACGCTTTCGTTCCCTGGGATGGGAATCGACCTCTGGGGGAGGGCCATGCCCATGCACACTCCGGACTTCAAGCCCCTTCAAGGGATGCCGTCGCCGGTGGAAAACAACTGGTTGGTGGCCTTGGCCCACGGTCATTTCCATTACGCTGAAGACCGGGACCAACGTTCTTCTCCGATCTACCCTCAGGAAGTCGCTGATGCCGGCTGCCACTACCTGGCGTTAGGCCATTGGGACCGCCATGTGGACGTCTCCCAGGGTAGTGTGACTGCGGTCTACTCGGGCTGCCCTCTAGGCCCCATCGGAAGCCCCGGCGCCGGAGAAGTAACGGTGGTGGACCTAGACCCTCAGACAGGAGTCTCATTTCACCAGGTAACGATTAACTAGGGCAGACTTGGCCGCCGGGGCCTTTGGCGGTGGACCCGGCACCAAGACAGTCGTTGTGTTAAACGGCGAGTCGGTCAGCGCCGAACTCGCCGATGGAGCTGGGATACGTGGCTCTGGACGATGACACGAACGTGTTGGAGGTCGAATTTTCCAGCGGCGCCGGCATGCTCGACCCACAGGCTATAGACTCTTACCAATCGGCGGAGGGCCGGAAAAACGGTATCGTATCGTAGGCGAGGTCCGATTGAGTCTCCGCTTTCGCAATCCTATGAATACCCTCCCCTAATAGCCTGAACATCTTCCTTCGCGAGTATCCATGACCTGGGTGCAGAGGCTCTGGCGCAGACCATGCAACGAGGTGCTCTTCTGGTTGGAAGAGGTTGTTCTGACCTCAAGTGCCGCCCCGGTGCACAACAGCGTCTCTTCTGGCGTTACCCGAGTGGAGATCCCATTATTCGCCTCCAGATGGATGCGTTCGGCGCAGTGGGCGCA
>VFHF01000187.1 GCA_009392095.1 SAR202 cluster bacterium | reverse complement strand
ATTCCGGACCCAACGGCAACGATATCTACTTCCATTTCTGATCGGAGATTTCTGGTGGTCATCACATCACCCCTTAAACGCTATGGCGGCTGCGGCTACCGGAAATCTGCCTATCATACAGCAGCGCCAAAATGCTCCACCGGAGTTCATCAGAGCGTACAATGGCCCCGGGTTTTGAATGCCCTCCCATAAAACGTCGAGTAAAAGTCGCGATATCGAGAGAAAATACAATGACCACCTCCAACGGCAAAGCTGAGACGGTTATCAAAAACGCCAACATCATGACCATGGACACCAGCCTACCCAGGGCCCAGGCGGTGGCCATGACCCACGGCAGGTTTGCCGGGGTCGGCAGCAACGAGGACGTGGAAGGCCTGATCGGGCCGGACACCAAGGTGTTGGACATGGGCGGGCAGACCGTGCTGCCAGGTTTCATCGACGCGCACATCCACGTTTTGAGCAGCGGCGTGCGCCATGTGATGTCCGCCGACTGCGACGTGCCAACTCTCAAGCAGGTCCAGGCGGGTCTGAAAGAACGGGCCGACAAAACACCGACTGGAGAGTGGGTGCAGGGGTTCAAGTTCGACGACACCAAGACCGACCGGACTGCTTCCAACGAAGGCAGGCACCTTTACAAAGAAGACCTGGATTCGGTGACCACCGACCATCCCATGATGATCGCGCACCGGGCCGGCCACGTTTTCTACATGAATACCGCCGGCCTAGAAGCAGCCGGGTTCAATGACGAGACTCCTGACCCGCCGGGCGGAAGGCTGGGCCGGGACCTGGACACGGGCCGGTTGAATGGCATGGTCTACGAGCGGGCCATTGACCACGTCCGCTTCGGTATGATACCCGTGGACACCGCCGAGGTGCGCCGGGAGGGTCTGCGGACCATCTGTAACATGCTGAACCGTGTTGGACTGACCAGCGTCCATGACGCCAGGGTGACGGTCGAAGAATTTCAGACCTATCAGGACGGGAAGGCTGATGGAGAGTTGAGCCTCCGGGTCTACGCTTTGATGTGGTATCCGCAGTTTCCTGCCCTTCGGGACGCCGGGATCAAATCAGGACTGGGCGACGATATGCTTCGGATCGGCGGAATCAAGATGGTGGCCGACGGTGCCATCGCCACTCGCACCGCCTACCTGTCCGAGCCGTATGAGGGCACCACCTGCGACCACGGTATCTTGGCCATGGAGCAGGATGAGATCGAGCAACAGGTGATGGACATGCACCGGGCCGGCTTCCAGGTCTGTATCCATGCCAACGGAGACGTGACCATCGACATGGTGTTAACCGCCTACGAGAAAGCCTTGAAGGCCCACCCCAGGGTTGATACCCGGCACCGCATCGAGCACTGCACCCTGGTCAACCCGGAACTGCTGGCTAGGATGAAAGCTATGGGGGTTGTAGCGACACCCTTCTGCACCTACGTCTATCACCACGGAGAGAAGATGCGCTATTACGGCGAGCAGCGTCTGGAGTGGATGTTCGCCCAGCGGTCATTCATTGACTCAGGAGTGGTCTCCACTGGGGCCACCGACTACCCGCCCGGCCCATTCGAGCCACTGTTGGGGATTCAAAGTTGCGTCACCCGCACCGACAGCACTGGTAAAGAGTGGGGCATCAACCAGAGGATTTCTGTCGATGAGGCGCTGCGTTTATACACCATGAATGGGGCCTATGCGTCCTTTGAGGAGGACACCAAGGGGTCGATCGAGATTGGAAAATTGGCTGACTTGGTGGTCTTGGGCAGCGACCCCACTCAGATAGACCCGCTGGGGATCAAGGATATACAGGTGGAACGGACTATCGTTGGCGGGAGGACAGTTTACGGGGTTTAAGCATTTAAAGGCCTAGAGGTAAGTCCTCTCAAAGTCGGTTGAGATCATGGACATGCTGTCCACGTCCCAGTCGAAAGATAGAACCACCGACCGGTCGGATGTGGCCTCCAATATCCGCTTGCCGTTCTGAGCGACCACGCTTTCAGCCAGCGTGTAATCAAGCTCGCCTTCTTCCTTTCCCGAGCGGTTGCAGACCATCATCGGTAGTCCGGTATCGGCCGACCTTGCTTCCCACTCGCCGTCAGGGCCGCAGTGGCCGGGTCCCCAAGAAACTGGCGATACCAGCAATTGGGCGCCCTTGTCCTTGAACACCTGGGCGATCTCGTTCTTGTAGCCGTCGGCGCAGATCAGGATGCCGGTTTTGATTCCGTCACATTCGATGGGATCGATCTTCCAGCCGCTGGTGGACCAGGACTCTGCTCCGCCCAGCGCTTTGACCTTACGGTGCTTGCCGATGATTTCGCCCTCAGCGTTTATGACGAAAACGGTGTTATACAACTTGTCGGTGGCCGGGTCCCGTTCCGGATGGGATAGGAAGACCGTGAGGCTGTGCTCTTTGACCAAACCGAGGAAGCTGTTCATCCAGGGATCGGGCTGAGGGAGTATCCAGTCGGTGCCGATGGCCTCCATGAAAAGGTAGCCAGGGATGCAAAGTTCAGGTGTAATCACCCAATGCGCGCCCTGCTGTGCGGCAACCTTAACGCCCTGCTCCACCAGTTTGCGGTTGTGGGCGATGTCGCTGGTAATTGGGGCCAGATGTAGGAACGAAATACTGAGCTTTTTCATCTTTTGGGGATTATAGCATCCGGTGCGGTGAGTATCCTGTGGCCTTGACGGCTAGGCGCCGTGACATCAGAATAAATGAAGCGGTCCTAGCTATTTGGCCGTTCTTTTTTTGAAGCCCCGTAGTGTAGCGGTAACACGCCAGCCTTTGAAGCTGAAATCTCTGGTTCGAACCCAGGCGGGGCTGCCATTTGTTTCTTCAAGAATCCCCTTCTTCCAACAACCCAACCACGCCTCGCGTTGACCCTGTAGCTGCGGCGCGGGTATATTAGCCGCAATGCGGCCGTTTGGGACTACCAGCCTGCTGCGAGTGAGGTCTACACGGCATGTATGCGTTGATTCTGGCCGGCGGTAAGGGTGAAAGACTCCGCCCGCTGACCGATACCCTGCCCAAACCCATGGTCCCCATCTGCGGCAAGCCCATCCTGGAACACCAGGTGGAATGGCTGAAAGCCGGTGGAGTGACCGATATTGTTTTTCTGGCCGGTTACCGCTGGGAGGCCATCAAGGACCATTTCGGCGACGGCCAGGCCTTCGGCATCAGCGCCCAATACAGCGTCGAAGATTCCCCCTTGGGCCGCGGCGGGGCCATCAAAGCGGGGTTCCCCAAAGTCCCCGACAGCGAAGAAACGGTTGCGGTGTTGAACGGGGACATCATCACCGACGAGACCCTGAGAAACCTGTCGGCGTTCCACGATGACCGAAGGTCAGCCAACCAATCACATCTGGCCACCATCATGGTTGTGCCCATGGTGAGCCCTTACGGGTTGGTAGATATGGACGATGCGGGCACCGTGACCGGCTTCCGGGAGAAGGTGGAGATGGAACACTGGATCAATGCCGGAATCTACCTGTTTGACCGTGGCATTGCAGACGAGTTGCCCGACCTTGGCGACCACGAGACCGGGACCTTCCCTAGGCTGGCAAAAGCGGGACGGTTAGCCGCGTTGAGGTCCCGCAGTTTCTGGCGGAGCGTGGACTCATTTAAAGATTTGAATGAAGCAGAGGAACACGTAAGTGCCCGGTGAACCAGGGGTTATACTATCTAATCTTCAATGCGCCGTTGAACCGTAGGCGGCAGCCAAGATCAAGACCAACATTCTGTACACTATCTGCCTGCGAATGACCGCCGCGTTGGGCACGCTGTCGTCCCGCGGCGTTTTTGTTTGGCTTTTTCATATACGTTGACCATATAACTATTCGATGTACAAACTCTTGAATAGGCTGCCATTTTTCTACGGCTGGACCGTCCTTTTCGCGGCCGGCAGCTCCATGGTCGTCCGGAACTCCGCCGCCAGCTTAACCCTGGCCGTTTTCATCTTTCCCATGTCCGAAGACCTGGGATGGAGCCGGACCCTCATCGCCGGAGCAGCCAGCCTAGGCGGGTTGGTGGCCACGGTGGCGTCACCAGTAGTGGGCTGGGCCTTGGACCGCTACGGCGCACGAGTGATACTGACGGGCAGCGTACTTATTTTAGGACTTTCGACCGTGTCGTTAGCCTGGGCTACTGTGCCAATTGCATTCTATCTCGCATATGGCCTTGGGCGCGTCATATTTTCCAGCCCTTTGAACATAGGTCCATCGGTGGTTGTGTCCCGTTGGTTCGTCAGGAGGCGGGGCCTCGCTACGGGATTTTTGTTCCTTTCCCACTCCCTTGGCATGATCACTTTCCCATTGATCGCGGGCTTGGTGATCAAATACCGAGGCTGGGAAGACGCCTGGATCGTGTTGGGCGTGTTGGTCTGGATATTGGCCTTAGGACCGGTCTCGATGCTGGTGCGGCAGACCCCAGAGGAGGTGGGACTGCTGCCCGACGGCGACCCACCCAAGCCGCAGGCAGGTGGAGCGGAAACGTCCGCCGTCACGGAAGAGCAAAACTGGACTTTGCGGGAGGCGGCCCGCACCCCGACGCTGTGGCTGTTGGCGATGGCCACTGGCTCGTTGTTTCTGCTGCAGTCAGGGACGAACATCCATCAGGGCGCTTATTTCTTGGACCAGGGCTTGGGAGTTGGGGTATCAGCTGCCACGTTGAGCCTAAACGCTGTGTTCACAGGGGTGGGAAGCATCTTCTGGGGCTGGCTGGTTGACCGGGTACCGGTCCGTTTCACGTACGCCGGTGTAGCGCTGATGATGGCCGTGGCGTTGATACTTTTCCCCATGGCCGACACGACCGTCGAGGCATTGATCGTGGCATCCATATTCGGCGCCGCCGTGGGTGGGATATTGGTGGTGCCGGTCGTCGCCTACGCCGACTATTTCGGACGCCGTTCTCTGAGCGCTATACGGGGCGTAACCGAGCCATTCGTGTCGCTGGGCCAGGCCATCGGCGCCCTATTCTCGGGAATCGTCTACGACGTAACTGGCAGCTACAAAGACGCCTTCCTGGTATTGTCGATTCTGGGCTTCGCTACCATAGCCATGCTGCTGGCGACGCGGGCGCCGGTGAGGGAACGGCAGGGAATCCAAATCGGCTGACCTGTTCCGCAGAACCTCCTACGGAAACTCCGGCAGAACCTCGTTGGCAATCGTCTCCATGAGCCGCTTTAGGGCGGAGACATCTCCTGAGTTTAAGGCCAGGACCATGTGGTCAACTCCGGCGTCTTGGTAGGCTTTGATTCCGGCTACCATCATGGCTGGATTATCTCCGGGAATCGTTGATCTTGAGGAGGCACGCTCGCTTGATGGGCGGCCGTGTACTTCAACTTCCAGCCTTGTTGACCAAGCAAATTGGGACGTATCACGCCCCGCGGCGGCAGCGGTCTCATTGATCTCAGCCTTGGTCAGAGCATAGTCTTCGGCCGAGACGCCAGTGGGATGCCAGCCGTCTCCCCGCAGCGCAGTCCGTTTGATCGCACCGGGACTGGAACCACCGACCCACACCGGGATGCTGGACTGCTTGGGCTTGGGCGAGAAGTAGAGGTCAGAAAAGTCCCAGCGTTTGCTCTGATACTTGGGCAAGTGGTTGGACCAAAGCTCTTGCATGATGTCGATACACTCGTCGGTTAGGGAACCACGCTGACGCATAGAGATGCCCAGCGCATCGAACTCTTCAGTCATCGCCCCGACGCCAACGCCCAGAATGACCCGTCCTCCGGAAATCTGATCCAGCGTGGCGGCGTATTTCGCCAGTTCCACGGGGTTGTGGTATGGGAGCACCAAGACCGAAGTCCCCAACGTCACTTTCGACGTTGTGGCCGCCAGGTAAGACAGCGTGGACATAGGGTGGTAGTAGGGCTTGTCTTCCAACCGCTCCCGGATGTAGCCGGTGTTGAAAAGGTGGTCCATCACCCAGACTGAATCGTAGCCCAGGCTCTCAGCCAAAGGGCCGAATTCAAGGACCTCTTGCGGGTCCTCGACACCCCAGTTATTGGGGATGGTTACACCGAACTTCATGGAGAGCTCCTTGGTATCTGTGATAGGTGGGCGGATCCGCTGGCAGCAGCAGAACTAGGCCATGTTGGCGGCTTCGATCAGCCGTGCGGTCTCGATGGCGGCGACCGCGGTGTTGGCACCCATGTTGCCCGACTTGCCCCCAGCCCGGTTTATCGCCTGTTCCATGTTCTCAGTGGTCAGCACGCCAAAGATGGTCGGCACGCCGGTCTCCAAGGCCACTGAGTTGATGCCACCGGCAGATTGACCGGCTACCATGTCGTAGTGGGAGGTTTCGCCCCGGATGACGGCGCCGAGGCAGATGACTGCCTGGTAACGCCCCGTCTTGGCCAAGGTCTTGGCCACCACGGGCAGTTCAAACGACCCCGGGACCCAACTGAGGGTGATGTCTTCGTCCCGGACGCCGTGCCGGACTAAGGTCTCGACCGCAGAATCCAGCAATTTTCTGGTTATGATCTCGTTAAAACGGGCGACGACGATGGCTACGTGTAGACCTTGGCCATTCATATCGCCCTTTATTTCTTTGGGCACGCTTATTTCTCCTGGTGCAGTTTGGTGTAGTTCTATGCTTGGACCGGTGCGGACTCGGAGTTCTTCCGTACACCGCACTGGAGGACCTTTTCGACAAATTCAGATTCTCCAACAACCCCGGCAATTTGGGTAAACTCGTTCACCACCGTGAACGGCACGGACCGAACGCCGTATTGCTGGGCCAGGGCGGGAAATTCTTCGATCTCCACAATATCTGAGGTGATGTTTTGGTTCTCCAAGGCAAGTGCATGGGCCAGCCGGGCGATCGGTGGGCTATCGGCGCTGGTAGGCGTGACGAACACCTGGATGTGGACCGGTTGGTTGATCTCGCGCAACTTCTTTCGTGTGGCCATGCTCAGGGGACTGACGCCCCGGGAGATGGTTTTGATGTTTTCGACCAACACGGCTAATTGGTACCCCATGGGTATGCCAAAGAACCTGAGTTTGGCTTTCCCCTTATCGCCAAAGGCGGTGGCCGGCACCCGGGATATTCCCTCGTCGCTGGCCAATTCCGGCTGGGCGTAGATATCGACGGTCTCCAGGTGGACCTTGGGCGAGAGCGCGGTCAATTCCTCCAGCATCTGCTGGGTCTCGACGCAATACCGGCACTCCCGGCCGGGCACCGCTATGGGTGAGGGGCGCTGGGTGAACAGGCGCAGCTCTACGTCGGCCTTAAGGTCCTTTCGGAAGGTCCGTTTGAGTTGGGCCTTTTGTTGATCCTGAATCAGCGCTTGCTGGGTCATCCGCCGGTCTCCAATCGTATATAAGGCAATACTTTGGGTGGAGACCAGTTTACACGGGAAGCTGTGGGTTATCCACCTTTGTCCAGGAGGTCTCGGATGGTGAACATACGCTGAAATAAGGTGAAACACGAGACTAGGGCGATCACCAAGAGGAACCATTCAATCTGGCCGACTATCAGTCCCACACCCAACAAGACCACCCGCTCCGGGCGAGTCATGATCCCGCCCGTGGTGAACACGCCTAGGCCCTCGCCGCGGGCGCGGAGGTAGCTGACAACCTGGGAGAAGATCAGGGCCAATAACAGCACGGTGATGAAAAATATCTGGCGGTCTTCGCTCATGTCATCCCGCAAGGCGAAGATTGCGATACCGACGAACAACGCGGCCTCACTAAGCCTGTCGAAAACAGAGTCCAGCATGGCGCCAAATGGACTAACGGAGCCGGTGAGCCTGGCCAGGGCTCCATCCATCAGGTCCAGACCGCCGGCGAATAGGAAGACGATTCCGCCGGCCAGCAGCCAGCCCGCTCCCACCAGATAGGCGGAAACAACTGTTATCAGAAATCCAAGAATTGTGATGCCGTTGGGGGTGAATTTGATCGCCCGGAAGAACTTGGCCCCCGGCAGCTCGATGTAGCGGAGGACCGCCGACCTAATTTGTTCGCGTCCTGGTAGAGCCATTAGCGGCCTTCACACAGGTGTTGTAATAGGCTTCAACCCGGCCTGCAACTACTTCCCAGCGATATTCCTCGGCCAACCGGTTGCCATTACCGCCCAATTTTCTTCGCAGTTCAGGGTCTCGGGCCAACATTCCTAGCGCTTCAGCCATAGCGTTGCTGTCTTTTTTGGGGACGAGTAGCCCTTGCTCCCCATGGGTCATCACACCACGAAACCCTTCGATGTCTGAAGCGACGACCGGTTTGCTGGCGGACATGGCTTCTAGCAAGACGATCCCA
Source organism: SAR202 cluster bacterium (assembly GCA_009392095.1). GTDB lineage: Bacteria > Chloroflexota > Dehalococcoidia > Lucifugimonadales > UBA3495 > UBA9611. Next base: position 9,850 of record VFHF01000187.1, on the reverse strand, counting down.
AAGCTTTCCGCGCCGGTGGCGGGGGAACAGAAGATGTCGGCGCTGGCGTAGTAGCGTGGTAGGTCGTCATATGAGACCCGTCCTACAAACTCCACGTCCTGCAGGTTTTGAGAACTCATTACGCGGTATGACTCTTTGTCTGGATTTCCGGGCCCGACCACGATCAACCGGATGTTTGGCAGATCCCATTTGAGCTTGCCGTAGGCTTCCAGCAGGTACCGCAGTCCCTTTCGTTTCTCCAAGCGGCCCACGAACAAGATGTTGATCTTGCCGTCCTGGTACTGAGGCATGGGCGCCACGTTGGCTGAGAAATGCTTGAAGTCGATGCCGTTGGGAATTATCTCATAATCGCCCGGGAATGTGTTGTTTACATAACGGCGGGCGGCAGGCGAGACGGCGATGTTGCCGTGGAGCCGTTGCTGCCAACGCTTGATTATCGGGTGGGTGATGCGGTAGAGGTGTTGGCGGGCGTAAGAAGCGTGAAAAGTTCCAACGTTGACGGAATCTGAGAACTCCAAGACACACAGGGGCAAGATGGGGGCCATGGGCTCGTGGAGATGAATGACGTCAAATTGCTCTTTCCGTAATAGCGCCCGGATCTTAGGGTAGAGCCACCAAGAGAGGGAGACCCTGGCGATGGAGCCGCCGCTGGGAAGTGGTACCGAACGTCCCAGGGGGACGTGCAGGTCAGCGTCCTGAGATTCGCGGGGAGGGGAATGGGGAGCTAAAACTTGGACCTCATGACCGGAGCGGCCAAGTTCTCGGGCCAACTGGGTAACATGAGCAGTCACCCCGCCGGGCCAAGTGAAGTCGTACGGAGAAACCATGGCGATCTTCACGGTGTCACCCCCGTTCCAACGCCGGCCTAGGAATTATTCCGTTGATGCTTTCTCGGCGATGAAGGCTTCGACCAGATCTCTGGCCTTGTCATCTGTGTGCTGGATGGGCGGAGATTTCATGAAGTAAGCGCTGGCCCCTTCAACAGCTCCCCCCTGCCCACGGTCCATGGCCAATTTTGCGCACCGGATGGCGTCCACCACCACGCCTGCGGAGTTAGGGCTGTCCCAGACTTCAAGCTTGAGCTCCAAGTTTATCGGAGCGCCGCCAAAGACACGTCCCTCCATGCGGATGTAGCACCATTTGCGGTCCTTCAGCCAGGGCACGTGGTCGCTGGGTCCGATATGAATATCGTCGGGTTCAGGTTCCTCATCCATCTGGGAAGTTACCGAGGTGGTCTTGGAAATCTTCTTGGATGTGAGCCTTTCCCGTTCCAGCATGTTGAGAAAATCGGTGTTGCCGCCAAAGTTCAACTGGTAGGTGTTATCGATGGTAACTCCCCGGTCTTCGAACAAGCGGGTGAGTACCCGATGGGTGATGGTAGCGCCTAGTTGGGACTTGATGTCGTCGCCAACGATGGGGACGCCGCGCTCTTCGAAACGGTTGCGCCAGTACTCTTCGCGGGCCAGGAACACCGGGATGCAGTTGACCATGCCGCAGCGGGCGTTAAGTATCTGCTCCACGTACCATTTGGTGGCCTGTTCGCTGCCCACAGGCAGGTAGTTGATGACCACATCAACTTCCCGCTCGGCCAGGATTCCAGCGATGTCGGCCGTGGAGTGTGGCGATTTTTTGACAATATCCGCCAGGTATTTGCCCACGCTGTCGTGGGTCATTCCCCGCTCAACAATCACACCGGTCTTCGGAACGTCGGCGAATTTTAAGGTGTTGTTCGGTTCCGCAAATATCGCTTCAGACAGGTCTTTGCCGACCTTGTTTTCGTCGATATCAAATGCCGCTACAACTTCGATGTCTTCTATGCGGTATCCACCGATAGTGTTGTGCATCAATCCGGAGACTTCTGCGTCGTCCGGTATTTCCACATATTTATGAATTCCTTGGACAAGAGATGAGGCGCAGTTGCCCACGCCAATGATTGCTACCTTGATTTTCCCCACGGATTCGGCTCCTTTTCCCCTTAGCCAGCGTCGGTTCGCCAGCGCAATCCAAGCTGCTGCATTTTAGCAATTTGCCCTAGTTGCCACAAGGGCCATGATTACGGATTGCGACGCCTATTAGCGCGATTCGGGCGTTAATTTACGTCCCTGATTCAGTCGAGTTTATGGTGACTCGCAGAATCCCCTAGAAGAATCTTATGATCCCCGTGCGGTCATCATAGCGAAACCGCACTCCGATTGTCTCAGGTACCCGTCCCTCTTGCAGCCGCTCCTTGATAGTGTCCTCGATAGTTGAGGCCGCCTGATCGGGTGTTGCGGCGTTGCGGATCACTTCGGCCAGTTCTTCGATGGTCATGTTGTCGGTGATCCCGTCAGTCGCCAGAAAGAGCCGGTCGCCCGGTGATGGAGTTATTTCGACCTGAGCCGGCGCTCCCAGTTTTTCGGATGCGCCGATGGCCCTAGCAACACCGACATGCAAGAAACCTCCGGCGTTGCCAGAAAGTTTCTGGTGGCCGTCTTTGTTGATCAAGAACACCGGGCTATCTCCGGCGGAGACCACCTCAATCTTGTCGCCGCGGCCCAAGACGGCGGAGACGGTTGTCAGTAGGAATCGGCCTGAACCCACGCTGAAAAAGTCCTCGTTCATCTCCCCAAGTAGCTGGACGATTTCCTCGGCATTGTTCAGGTCTCCGGCGTCCAAGGCTTCCCGCAATTCGGTGCTTGCCTGTTCGCCGCCATGACCGGTCACGCCGTCCAACACCACGTCTAAAAACTCGCCGTTGCCCAGGTTCTTGCTCAAGAAGCTGTCTTCCCCGTGGGCTGAATTGTCTTGCATCGTTATGACTGTGCTTGCCAACATCGCTGCCAAACCTCAGATGAATTGATTGATTATGATTCCGTTAGACTAGATAACCGGCCAGTTCCGTGTCCGGGTCGAACAAGAAACCCCGCCAATAGTCATCCTTCAGCCATAGGGCGGCTTCCTGCCAAGTTTGACTCGCCTCGGCGGCGTTTGCCAGCCCTGAGTTCCGCTCTTTGAGCCGGTCCAGGTAGTTCGTCAGGTCTAGCCTAAACTGGGAATAATCCGTGTAGGCGCGCCCCATGATCTTTTCCAGTATCACCGTGCCCGATTCAACCACGGCCGATTCGCAGGGGGCCAGGTTTCTAGCCATCTCATCAAGTTCTTCGCCGATGTTTACGATGGGCCGGATCCCAATCGCATCCCGGTAGCCTGAGGTGTCGGCCGGCGGCTCAATCGGCGTCGTGTAGAACTTCAATATCTCTAAACAGGCGTCGTTGACGTCAAAGGGAGGCCGGCCTCGAGGCGCTTCGTCGTCCAGACGGGCCAGGGCTCCGGTGTCAATGACCACCATCTGCCCATTCACGGGCCGGTAGAAGATGTTTTGAGGACGGAGGTCCAGAATCAAATACCCTGCTTTCAGATAGACCTCTTCGAGGTCCAGTAGCTGGTTGTGGACCGGATATGCCGGCCCGCCACTAGGTTGGACCAAAGGGAACAAAGTGAACAGCGTCTGTCCGGCCCCGATGGGCACACCTTTGAACTTGGACATCATATCGCCCAGCAGGGGTATGCCGCAGGCCCGCTCTTCCACTATGACTTGGTATTCCTTGGCCAGTTCGTCGCCGAAGAAGTCGTCGTGGATCGCGCGTTCGGTGTAACCGACGATGGGTGAGATCAGTCTGGTTGAGAAACCCACTTCTTGATAAGCCTGCAGGAGCTTCTCGGTACGGGCCTCGATGGCCTCATGCTGGTTGCGGCTTATCGCCTGGGGAACAGGCCGCTTTATCGCCACCTGGTTACCTGTCTCACGGTCTGTGGCTGCCCTCACCTCATAGTCGGCGCCGGCGCCAAGGCGTCCAGTGAGTTCGTACCGGTTTAGGTCAACCTTCTCCAATCGAGCTGCTCCAGGTGAATACGGTGTCGAGTGGTGGGATTATTAGCCGAGGGGCTGTTCGAATACTTATCTGAAAACCGCGATTTTCGAGTCGAAAAAGCCTGCTCAGAAGCCGATTGGATGGTACCTCTTGGCCTGGGAAAAAGCAATAACAGTCCGAGCCTGTGAGAGGTGCGGCGGTCCGAATCTTATTCCGGAGCCTCCAAAGGCGTTTCGGTAGCGCGGTAAAGCAGGGTGGTCCATTCTTCCTGTGGCCATTCGCTGATCAGGGAGAATCCCAAGGGCTCGACAACGGCGGCCACTTCTTCTTTCTGGGTGTTCAGGAGCCCCGAGGCGATGAATAGCGCGCCCGGTTTCAGGGCGGTGAGGATGAATGGGCAACGGTCGGCCACTCCCCTGGCTGAAATATTGGCTACTGCTAGGTCGAAATCACCGGCAGGGGCGGTTGGATGGGGCACCGAGCCCTGGCCCAGCCTGACCTGCTTGTTGATGCCGAGCCGCTTGAAGTTGCGGCGAGCGGCGGTAACTGCCTGGGAATCGATGTCGAGAGCCGTCACCAAACCGGCGCCCAGCTTGATGGCTGCGATGGTCAATATCCCTGAGCCGGTGCCCAAGTCCAGCACGGTCATGCCTGGGGCGATGTGCTGTTCCATAGCCTGGAGGCAGGTGTCGGTGGTGGGGTGATACCCGGTGCCGAAGGCGATACCGGGGTCGATCTCGATGACGATGTCGTCCGGACTTGCAGTAAAATCCAACTCGAGCCAAGTCGGCTTGATGACCAACCGTTTGCCGATGCGCAGAATCCCGAAGTTGGACTTCCAGGATTCCATCCAGTCCTCATCTTCGGGAAGTTCACGGATCTCCAGGTCCCCGATTGGCTCAATCGCACCCACCAGACGAACGCCAACGTCTATGCGGGCCATCCGCTGCCTCGATCCTGTTGTGAGGTAGGTGCGAAGAAGGACTTTCCCTTCGCCGGCCAATTCGGTGCTCACTCCCTTTCCGTAGCGGCCGAACAGATAGGAGATCGGTTCAACGTATTCGTGGGGAACGGTGATGCTTAATTCTTGCCAGACCACCGGGCCTCCTAAGGTTTCTCAGAGTCCAGATTCAAATAAAAAGACCCGCAGGACCGGCGGTCCCCAGGTCTTTTTTCACGATTTGCGGTTCGGGATTTTCTTAGCTGCTAACAACCTAACCTTTCTTATTAAAGATTTTTTCGAAGATTCCATTGTCTTCTTCGTCGCCGTTTGAAGAGCCGCCATTGCGTGAGTTCCCATTGGACTCAGAGAACGACTGGGCCAGTTCTTGCAGCAACTTCTGCTGACGGTCATCCAGGGAGCCGGGGACTCTGACATCCACCGTTACTCTCAAGTCGCCCCGTCTGCTGCTATGGAGATGCGGCACGCCCTTCCCCTTGACTCTGAATTCAGTGCCTGGCTGCGTTCCTCTAGGGAGCTTCAACTCTTCTTCTTTGCCATCCAGGGTGGGGATGATTTTTTGGGCGCCCAACGCGGCTTCGGCGATGTTGACCGGTAGCACATAGGTGAGATCGGAGCCATCCCGGTCGAAATATTGGTGTTCTTGGACATCGATATAGACGTACAGATTGCCGGTCCCGCCGCCTTCGCTGCCCGCATCGCCCTCACCGGTAAGGCGCACCTGCATCCCGCTCTCAACACCCGCGGGGATGGCCACCTCTATCTTTCGGGATTTACGCTCTTTTCCGCCGCCCCGGCAGTTGGAGCAAGCTGTCTTGATGATCGTCCCGCGCCCCTGACAACTGCTACAGCTGGTTACCTGGGTGAACTGGCCGAACACGCTGCGCTGGGCGCGCCGGACCTGGCCATTGCCCTTACAAGTGCTGCAGGTGTCCAGAGGGGTGCCCGGTTCGTTGCCGGCGCCGGAGCATGTCCCACAATCTTCAAGCCGGGTCAACTCAACTTCACGCTCCGCGCCGAACACTGATTCCTCGAAGCTGAGAACCACCCGGTGTTGCAGGTCACTGCCGCGTTGGGCCTGCTGGCGGCGGCCTGACCCATTTCCGAAGAAAGAGTCGAAGATATCTCCAAAACCACCAAAACCTTCGAACCCATCAAAGGGTTGACCGGCCCCGCTGCTGGCGCCTACACCGGCTTTCCCGAATTGGTCGTACCGCGACCTTTTTCCGGAATCGGACAGTACCTGGTAAGCCTCGTTGATCTCTTTGAATTTCTCTTCGGCGTCGGGGCTCTTGTTGCGGTCGGGGTGGAATTCCATGGCTTTTTTGCGGAAAGCCTTGCGGATATCCTCTTCGCCAACTCCCTTGCCCACGCCGAGAATGTCGTAATAATCCCTGTTAGCCATTTACGAACACCGTTGTGTTCTCCTCTCCAACCCTTTTGGTACTAAGACCGTGCCAAGCCATTATAGAGCAGCCATCGTGGCCGCTCAAGGGCGGGTACGATGGCTGCTGCTAATCCAAAGTTTGGATGTAGGAATCTCGTGTCCAGTCTACTAAGATAACTGGTCGAATCGGTTAGTTTTACGCACGTTGCGAACCTGATTTAGCCTTGACACCCTCTAGGCAGATAGTTAGGATGATAGGTAGGAGAAATGGCTCCTTTACATAGGCACACTAGGCGGAAAGGAATTAGGTGATTACCGTGGAAATTATCATCGTTATCCTAGCCGTCCTGGCGGCCGCAGGGATAGGTGTTGCCATCTGGCTCGCTCTTAAATCGCGGAGTGACGCCGCAGCGGCGCAGACCGCAGGAGAGAGCGCCAAGGGTATTATCACCCAGGCTGAAGAGGACAGCAGAAAGGTCCTCTTAGCGGCGCAGGAAGAGGCTTTAAAACTACGTAACGAAACCGAATCTGATTTGAAGAACCAACGCCAAGAGTTCCACCGCATGGAAAGCAGGCATCTGCAGCGGGAAGAACAATTGGAACGGAAAATAGAAGCCCAGGATGAGAAAGAACGGGATTTAATCTCAAAAGAGTCGGATGTTGAAAGGGTGCGGGTTGAGGCTGAGGAACTCAAAGCCGAACAATCCAAAGCCCTTGAACAGGTAGCTGGCCTTAGCGTTGAAGAGGCACGTGAACAGGTAGTACGGCGCGGTGAAGAAGAAGCCGTGCATGACCTGTCCAAGCGGTACTACGAGCTGGAAAAAGAGTACAAAGAAAAGTCCACCCAGAACGCTCGTAAGATCATCACAGTTGCCATCAACCGTCTCGCAACTGACGTAGTCTCTGAAATTACCACTTCAACCGTATCCCTGCCCAACGATGAGATGAAAGGTCGTCTTATCGGCCGCGAAGGGCGCAACATTCGCACACTTGAAGGCCTCACTGGTGTAGACGTCATCATTGACGACACCCCCGAGGCTGTGACCGTATCCTGTTTCGACCCAGTCAGGCGGGAAGTCGCACGTTTGGCTCTAGAGAAACTGGTCTCGGACGGGCGAATCCAGCCCGCCCGCATCGAGGAGATGGTCAACCGGGCCCAGGAAGAGATTGACCAGACGATATTGAAGGCTGGCGAACAGGCCACCTTCGATGCCGGGGTCAGCGGACTGGATTCGGAGTTGATTCGACTGCTAGGTCAACTGAAATACCGCTACAGCTACGGGGAAAACGTCCTGAAGCACTCTATTGAGGTCTCGTTGCTTTCCGGAATGCTGGCTGCGGAGGCCGGGGCCAATGTACAGGTCGCCAAGATGGGCGGTCTGCTGCATGACATCGGAAAAGCGGTTACCCACGAAGTCTCCGGCCCCCACGCTGAGATCGGCGCCGAGATTGCCCGGAAGCATGGCATCAACCATAGTTCTTACCGGGGTATCTTGGAACACCACAGCGACGACCACGAGACTGTCGAATCGTTCCTGGTCGCAACTGCTGACGCCATCAGCGCATCGAGGCCCGGCGCCCGTAGAGAGTCCCTGGAGCTGTACGTCAAACGGCTCAAGGAGCTTGAAGAGGTCGCCTCCAGCTTCAACGGCGTTGAGCGTGTCTTCGCCATCCAGGCAGGGCGCGAGGTTCGGGTCATGGTAAAACCGGACGATTTGAACGACATCGAAGCCGCCACACTGGCCCGTAACATCGCCAAGAAGGTGGAGGAAGACCTGGTCTTCCCTGGTCAAATCAAAGTGACCGTGATTCGGGAAACTCGGAACGTAGAATACGCCAAATAACCGTAGATTCGAGTAACAAATAGGCGACCATGAAGGGGATCCAGAAGCGGGAGGGACCGGCTATTTGGTCCCCTTTCCAATTATTATCTCAGGCTTAAGGAGCTCCGGCACTTGGGCATACTCATGATCGGCGAGCCCGGCAGAGACGCAGTTCGCGCCCTGCTGCCCGATCTGAAACCTAAGAAGGCCATCCACTTCGTGATCTGCAACGGAGAGAACACCGCCTGCGGTTACGGGATCACCGCGGACACTGCCTCCGAACTCTTGGGGAGTGGCTTGGACGTGTTTACTTTAGGCACCCACACCCATGTAAGAACCGTGGATGCCAAGATAATGCCCCAGGGAATAGCCTATCTGACTGACGTCGGCATGACCAAACCCAAGGACTCTGTGATAGGCTCGGATAACGGCGCGGTGTTGGAACGGTTCCGTTCATCCTAGCCCAACCGGTTCACGGTGGTATCCGGCCTCTGCGTGTTGAATGCGGCGCTCGTTGAAGTGGACGAGGAAACCGGAAACTCCACTTCAATCGGAAGAGTAGATAGGACAGTGAATTAGATTGCCCGCGACGATAGACCTACATCTGCATACACTGGCTTCGGACGGCCGCCTCTCACCGACAGAATTGATCCAATTGGTCGCCAATCAGGGGCTAGAAACCATCTCCATCACGGACCACGACAGCACGGAAGGACTGGCGGAAGCCTACGAGGCCGCCAAGAAATTCCCATACATGAGAATCATCCCCGGGATTGAAATGAGCGCCGACATTCCTGGCGACGAGGTACACGTCCTAGGCTATTTCCTGGACTACCACGATGTGGAATTTCAGGAAATGTTGACGGAATTACGTCGCGGCCGGGTCGGCCGGGCGCAGGTAATGGTCGAAAAACTGGTAGCTTTGGGCAAGCCTGTGGAGTGGGAGCGGGTCCTGCACTTCGCCGGAGACGGCACGGTGGGACGCCCACACATCGCATTGGCCATGGTCGAGGCGGGTTATTTCAAAGAGCCCAAAGAGGCCTTTGAAGAATACCTGGGTAATGACGGACTGGCCTATTACGATCGCCCGAAGCTGAATCCGACCGAAAGCGTTGCGATGATCCGGAAGGTCGGCGGCGTTCCTGTGCTGGCCCATCCTACGTTCATGAACGATATGGAAGCTGGTATCGCCAGCCTGAAGAAAGAAGGGCTAGTTGGGATGGAGGTCTATTACGCCCAGTACGATGACGACACCGTGCGTCATCTAGCCAGGCTGGCACGAGAATACGACCTGATTCCTTGTGGCGGCAGCGACTATCACGGCCTGGGCAATACGGGAGAGCCCCTGCCTGGGACGTTGGGCCCACCGGAAGAGACCGTCAAACTCCTGGAAGATGCGGCCGCAGTGAACAAGTCGGCGCAAGACAAGTCGTATTAGCTAGAGTAAGCTCCAGGCAATGGACATTGTTGCACTGTACATAGGTGCGTATCTGTTGGGCTCCATCCCCACGGCCTACCTCATTGGGCGTCTGGTCAAGGGTGTGGACATCCGAGGCTACGGCAGCGGCAATGTTGGTAGCGCCAACCTGTACGAACACGTTGGGAAGGGGTGGGTCTACCCTGTGGCTGTGGTTGAGATCTTCGTCAAAGGAACGGTCCCGATCTGGGTCGCTTTGTTTGTTCTGGACATCGACCGGTCGTCGGCCTACATGATCGGCCCTCCGTTATTGACTCTAGCTGGCAACAATTGGTCTGTATTTCTGAAGCTTCAGGGTGGGCGGGGTATCGCGGTTGCGGGTGGTACGCTGCTGGCGTTGACTCCATTACT